>CAZAYE010000202.1:0-6398 GCA_964489255.1 uncultured Enterobacteriaceae bacterium | reverse complement strand
CGCCGGTCTTGACGATCAGGAGACAAGGGGCCTAACATGCAGACGGAGCGTGGAGTAAAATTATAACTACCCAGACGGTGAAACGCCTGCGGAACACTGCCGAACAGGGAGTGGTGTTTCATGTTTCAGCTTCCTCCGGTCTATTTTGAGCGGCTCCTCGAAATCTCCCTCGATATCGTTATCGCCGTTGATGCCAAAGGCCAGATCATTTTTTACAATGATGGCGCGTGCAAGACCCTGGGCTATACACCAACAGAGATCCGCGGGAAGCACGTGACTACGGTCTATCCCAGCCTGACTGAAGCACGCAAGGTAATGGCGGCCATGCGCAGCGGGGAGTTCGGAGAGAGAAGCAAAGTCAAGAACTTTGAAACCACCCTGGTCACCAGAAGTGGAGAACTCATTCCGGTTGCCATCTCCGGTTCAATCATCTACGACGAGAAAGGTACGGAAATCGGTTCGATCGGCTTCCTGAAAGATCTCCGCGAAATCCGCCGTCGAGACCAGTTGGCCACGCTGGGGGAACTCGCGGTCGGATTAGCCCACCGTATCAATAACCCCCTGGAGGTCATTTTTAACAACCTTGATCTCCTGGGCGGACACCTAGCCCGAGTCTTTCCAGATGAAGAGTTTGTGATCGAAGAGGAGCGGATAGAGTCGATCCAGCGAGAACTCACCAAGATTCGGGGAATTGTCACCCGCATCGATGAATTGGCCCATGGCGCTCAGTATGACACGACCGAGTATCTGCCTGGCTCACGGATGGCAGACCTGGGCAGCGAAGAAGAAGTCGCTCCACAACCTAGGGAAACGCCTTCAGGCGCTCGTGCCTTGGCTGGGCTCACTATTTTGGTGGTCGATGACGACTTAGGGGTGTGTTACTCGCTACGCGATCTCTTGCGTGAAGAAGGGTGTGAGGTTGAAGTCGCAACCAACGGGATGGACGCCCTGAAAGTCCTCGCACGCCGGAAAGTCGATTTAGTGCTGAGCGATGTCGTGATGCCCGATCTCGACGGTTACGACTTGTATATGGAAGTGCGCGAGCGCCACCGCGAGACGCCAATCGTCCTCATGACCGCCTACTTCTACGATAAAGACCACGTCATCAAACGCAGCCGACTCGAAGGGCTGCAAGAAGTGATTTTCAAAAAGCCCGTCGATCCGAGTCGGCTCAAGGATATCATCCTCCGACGCTGCCGGCCGGAACTGGCTGCAGCCCTGACAGTCCAAAATCCGCAGGAAGAACAATGACTCTTCCCGGTTATGCGACCTCTCAAGGGACTTCTACTTATCGTCAGCGTTTTACCGACGTCCTTGCTCCAGCCCATTTTCGTGAGGTCACAGATCACCTCCAGCTCTCCTCAATTGGCCTTGGAACGTACCTCGGTGATGCCGACGTCCGTACCGATGCCCTCTATGCTGCGGCGACCGTGCGCGCGCTCGAGTGCGGCTGTAACGTGTTAGATACGGCGATCAATTACCGTCACCAACGAAGCGAGCGAGTGATCGGCCAAGTTCTGGCTGCACTCGACCGTGAAGGTTTGCTCAAGCGCGAGGAAGTGGTCGTCGCTACCAAAGGTGGGTATGTGGCGTTTGATGGTGACGTGCCCCCTGACCCCCGCGCTTATGTCTATACGACCTTCATTAAGACTGGCTTGGCCAGCCCTGATGACATTGTTGAATGGAATTGCATTGCTGCCCCCTACCTCGCTGCTCAAGTGGAGCGCAGCCTGAGAAATCTGGGACTGGAGTGCATTGACATCTATTATCTGCACAACCCTGAAGCTCAATTGCAGAAGTGGCCGCGCCAGGAATTTTACCGCAGAATCGCAGAGGCGTTTGTTGTTCTTGAAGCTAAAGTTGCGGCTGGCAAAATCCGTCGTTATGGCACCGCCGCTTGGAATGGCTATCGTCAGCCCCAGACTGCCCGCGATTATCTCTCCCTCGCTGATTTGCTAGCTCTGGCGGAAAAGGTCGGCGGTAAGGATCATCACTTTAAGGTCGTACAGCTCCCTTACAACTTGGCGATGCTCGAAGCGTTAACGCAACGCAATCAGAAAGTCGGAAACGAAACAGTGAGCTTTCTCGAGGCTGCGCACTCCTTCGGCATCACAGTCATGGCTAGTGCGACGATCATGCAGGGACAACTCGCGCAACGACTCCCGGCGTTTGTTGGTGAGGCCCTCAACGGTCTCACCTCTGATGCTCAACGGGCAATTCAATTTACTCGCTCAACTCCCGGGATTACGACGGCCTTGGTTGGGATGAAATCTGTTGACCATGTCGTCCATAACCTGGAAACGGCCAAGGTCCCGCCGGCGACGCTGGAACAGTTTCAGCAGTTATTCCGCGAACGGTCCTAGTCCTGAAAGTGTCCTTGACGATCCCCGGTCTACAAGCTAGAACGGCGCGCATTCATCACTTTTTCCCCATGACCCCAGAGAGGATCCGCATATGCCAACTCCCCTTGAACAATGGGTCGACCAAGTTGCCCAAGTCACTCGCCCCAAAAACATCTACTGGTGTGACGGCTCCGAAGCCGAGTACCAGCGCCTCATTAAGTCAATGCTTGAGACTGGTACTCTGATCGAACTGAATCAAAAAGAACATCCAGGTTGCTATCTCCATCGGAGTGATCCTAGTGACGTCGCCCGCACAGAGCACCTGACCTTCGTCTGCACAGGCAAACAGGAAGATGCAGGACCCAACAACAACTGGATGCCGCCGGCCGAGGCCAAAGAGAAAGTCGGCGGGCTCTTCTCCGGTTCCATGAAAGACCGCACTTTGTATGTGGTTCCCTACATCATGGGACCAACGACCTCGTCCTACAGCCAGATCGGTGTGGAAATTACTGACAGTCCCTACGTGGTCGCCAACATGCAGATCATGACCCGCATGGGCAAAGCGGCCTTAGATCGGCTCGGCTCTTCAGACAACTATGTGAAAGGCTTACATTCTCTGGGTGATTTAAGCCCAGACCGCCGTTTCATTCTTCATTTCCCAGAAGAGCGCCTGATCTGGTCGATCGGTTCGGGGTATGGTGGTAACGCCTTGCTTGGCAAAAAGTGCTTTGCCTTGCGGTTAGGCAGCTATATGGCTCGCGAAGAAGGTTGGCTGGCCGAGCATATGCTCATCCTCGGTATCGAGGAACCAAACGGCCGGACCACGTACATCGCCGCCGCTTTCCCTAGCGCATGCGGCAAGACCAACATGGCCATGCTAGTGCCACCGGCCAGTCAGAAGGGCTACAAGGTGCGGACGGTTGGCGAAGACATCGCCTGGATGCATATTGGGGCCGATGGTCGTCTCTGGGCGATCAATCCAGAGGCTGGATTCTTTGGGGTGGCGCCAGGCACAAACTCTCGCACCAATCCCAACGTCATGGCGACTATCCGGAAGAACACGATCTTTACTAACGTTGCCTTGACGCCGCATAACACGCCGTACTGGGAAGGGATGGACGGACCTCCGCCGCATGACGCGTTAGACTGGCAGGGCAAACCCTGGACTCCGGATAGCGTCACCAAGGCTGCGCATCCGAACTCGCGCTTCACCACTCCTGCCCAGCAGTGCCCGTCAATATCGCCGGAATGGGAGAATCCGAACGGTGTGCCGATCTCGGCCATTCTGTTTGGTGGTCGCCGCGCCACTCTCGTGCCCTTGGTCTATCAGTCCTTCAACTGGCAGCATGGGGTATTCCTCGGTGCGACCATGGCTTCCGAGACTACGGCTGCGGCAACTGGAAAAGTAGGAGTGGTGCGACGTGATCCCATGGCTATGCTGCCGTTCTGCGGTTACAACATGGGCGAGTATTTCGGCCACTGGCTGCGCATGGGCCAACGTCTGTCTCAGCCACCCCTAATCTTCCGGGTGAACTGGTTCCGCATGAACTCGGAAGGAAAATATTTGTGGCCTGGGTTTGGCGAGAACCTCCGCGTCCTGCGCTGGATAGTGGGGCGTGCCCACGGGGAAGTTGAAGCCGCCGAAACGCCGGTCGGCTACCTTCCTCATCCGACTGGCATCGATGTGACTGGACTGGACATTTCGCCAGGGGCACTCAAGGAACTCTTCGCGGTTGATCGCGATGATTGGATGGAAGCGGTGGCCGGTCAGCAGGAGTTCTTCAAGAAATTTGGTGATCGGTTACCGCAAGAGATCTGGCAAGAAAGTGAGGCGCTGGCGCGCCGACTACAATCATAAAAAGTCCGGAGTCTCTCCGTCCGGGGTCCGAAGTCCAAAAGAAAGAACCTAAAAACTTATTGACGCCGGACGCCGGACTTCGGACTCCGAACTGCTAAAGCCATGGCCATCCGTATCACCAAAGTCTACACCCGCACCGGCGACAAGGGCTTTACCAAGCTCGTCGGTGGCAAGAAGGTCTCTAAAGATGCAGCGCGCATCGAGGCGTACGGGACCATTGACGAACTCAACTCGGTCCTTGGCTTGGCGCGTGTCTTCAACGACGACCTCAAAGACCGCCTCCCTGCTGGGCAACGACTCGATGAAATTTTTCGTCGCTTACAGAATGAGCTGTTTGACCTGGGCAGTGAATTGGCCACCCCGCCTGACTTTTCCTACGAAGGCATGTTCCGCGTAGGCGAAGATGAGGTCAAAGCGCTAGAACGTCTTATCGACGAACTGCAGAAAGACCTGGCACCGCTGAATTCATTCATCCTCCCAGGAGGGGGCAAGGTCAGCGGCTTTCTGCATCAGGCGCGGACGGTGTGTCGCCGGGCGGAACGGGAAATCTTGCGCCTCTCACGTGAAGAGGAAATTGGTCCTGGGCCGCTGAAATATGTCAACCGACTGAGCGATCTGCTCTTCGTGCTTTCTCGCTGGGTCAGCAAGAGCCTGGGAGAGCCGGAATACTTGTGGGAGCGTGGGCTGCGCGGGCATGAACGGGAGAAACGCGTAAAACGTGAGGCGTAAAACCTCAAAGGGGACGGGAGCTATGGCAGAATCTCCACTGTACTTCAAACAAATCGAAATCGGGCCAATGCAAAACTTCACCTACTTGATCGGCGACCCGGTGAGCCGTGAAGCCCTCGTAGTGGATGACGCTTGGGATATTCCTGCCATTGTCCGGGTTGCCGAACAGGACGGATTCAGGATCGCGAAAGCGCTGGTCACCCACTACCACCAGGATCATCTCGGCGGTGATTTCTCTGGATATCACATCCAGGGTGCGGCGGAACTGCTCGAGCAGGTCAAAGCCAAGGTGTACATTCACAAAGCCGAGGCCCCATTTCTCGGACGCCTCGCTGGGCTGTCGGCGTCAGACCTCGTCAAAGTTGACAGTGGTGACACCACGACCCTTGGCAACCTTCAGGTCACGTTTATTCACACTCCCGGACATACCCCCGGTTCACAGTGCTTTTTGCTCGAAAACCGGCTGGTTGCTGGTGATACGCTTTTTATCAATTCCTGTGGTCGCGTCGATCTGCCGGGCAGCAGTCCCGAGGACATGTACTATAGTCTGCAAAAACTGGCCAACCTGCCAGATACTACCGTTCTCTATCCTGGGCATAACTACGCTGACCGGCCCTTCGCTCAGCTGGCTGACCAGAAGCGCCACAACATGTACCTGCACCTCAGCCGCAAAACTCTGCAAGATTTCCTGGCGGTGATGGGGTAAGGAGAGGAGCCGGGGAGGTGATCCCATGGCGTACTCTACTACTCTCCGGAGTGAACGCTTTGTCTTTGCCGATCTGCGTGAAGTCTTCGCTAAGGCCAACGAGGAGAAATCCGGCGATCAGCTCGCCGGTATCGCGGCGACCTCCGGACGCGAGCGAGTCGCCGCGAAAAGGGTGCTGGCCGATATCCGCCTCTCTGAGATTATCGCTCGACCGCTGATCGACCCGGACGACGATGAGGTCAGCCGCCTCATTCTCGACACCCTCGATCATGTGACCTTTCATTCTATCGCCAGCATGACCGTGGGGGAGTTCCGCGAATACTTACTGGATGATGCCGTGGGAGAAGACGACCTGCGACGTTTGCATTGGGCGATCTCCCCAGAAGTCGCAGCGGCGGTCGCTAAGCTGATGAGCAACAAGGACCTCATCTTGGCCGCTCGTAAGATTCGCACGGTCACGCGCTGCCGGAACACCATGGGCGAGCGCGGCGTCTTAGGCATCCGTTTGCAGCCGAACCATCCCGGCGATGATCTTGGCGGGATTCTGCTTTCAACGGTGGATGGGTTACTGTTCGGCTGTGGCGATGCGGTGATCGGCGTCAATCCAGCAACGGAATCGGTCGAGGTCGTCGGCCTCATTCTGCGCGGGCTCAATCGGCTCATCGAAACCTACAATATTCCGACGCAAGCTTGTTCCATGGCGCATATGAGCACTCAACTCGCCGCCCTGGAGCGTGGCGCGCCGGTGGATCTGCTCTTCCAG
>CAZAYE010000201.1:0-6412 GCA_964489255.1 uncultured Enterobacteriaceae bacterium | reverse complement strand
AGGGCACGCGGCAACCCTCCGCGTTTTGCGTGACGGCAAAGAGGTGCAAGTGCAATTGACCCACGCGGACGAGTAATATCTTGAGACGAAAAGGAGGGATGAGAATGGCGAGCGGTTTAGAAGACAAAGAGGAACTTAGAGATTTCATTACCCGCTGTTGTCTGTACATCGACTCCGGCCGTTATGACGACTGGGTGGGATGCTTTACCGACGATGGCGTATTCGACAGTCCGATCTTAGGGCGTTGGCAAGGGAAAACCGCTCTTTGGCAGTTCACAGAAAAATATCGGACGTGGACCGGAGCAGCCCAACCCCGGCACTGTGTGATGAACGTGCTAATCAACGTCGAAGGGAACCGGGCAACCGGCGAGTGCTATCTGTTGATGACCCATGCCGCCGAGGGCAAAACCGAGTTGATCATCTCGGGTCGTTATGAAGACCAAATGGAAAAGGTGGGCGGCAAATGGCTCTTTAAGGAACGCAAAGTCCGGCCCGACACACAGCCAGCGGCGTAACAAGACAAGAGCTAAAACGTAAAGAATAATTTCGTAGTTTTTCTTAGGTTTTACGCTTTACGTTTTACGCACTTAGAATAGCGACTCCAGCTCTTGCGCGCGGAAAGGGACGTTTTGGCGCGCTTGATCAAGTTGCAGCTGACGTCGCGCCTGCTGTTCTCTATCCCGCGCTTGAGCCGCCAACTGTTCCTGCTCGAGGGCTTGCCTGATTTTTTCTTTATAGGTTAACCCCGCCCTGCTCACGTACCAGACGAATTGCTCTCCGAGCGCCAGGCGGGTTTCTTCCCCTTCCCAGACAATCCAGTTGCGCGTATAGGGCCAATCGATTGCTGTCGCTTCGGTGAAGGGAGTGGCGCCGCGCTGGTCCGTGGAGAGCAATCGAACTTCCTCGGCGTCCCACGATTCAGTGATTCCACCCGGTGTTCCATACTTGCGGAAGACCGCAAGGCGAATCGGCGCGCAATATTCAAGGTCTTGTTGTTCCGGGTCGGCCCCGGTCTGAGAATGCTGGACAAGCCAAGGCGTCATCTCCACACCGATGGCGTACAAACCAAAACCCTGCGCAAAAAACAATGAGATGGTCCGCCCTTGCCAACGAGCAATCAACTCAACCTGGCTGTTAGAGCGAACCGTAGACGATGCTTTCAAGGCTCCGTTGGGGGTGTGTTCCAGTCCAGAGAGTTGCCGTGCTCGCTCTAAGGGCATGGTCCACGTCGCACCCAGCGGTACATTGAGGTCAGGTTGTGCTTGAGCACTAGCGAATGGGTTAACACTGCACAGGAACAAAAGAGAAACGACAAACCGTACTAGCATGGAACCTCTCCTCTCCGCACGCACTTGCTCATAGTAGCAGAGTTGGCAGACATGTGAGAATCTAGATAATGATGACCACGAAGAGAACTCCCAGAGAGAAGAAAACCGGCACCAGATCACCCTTGGTGCCGCTCAAGAGCAGTGGAGCGAGTCCTTTGCTCATCACGAGCGCGCCGACGCCGAAACCCCTTACTACCACACCGGTGACAAGCCCCTTCTTATCGGGAAACCACTTCGCCCCAATCGTGGATGGGAACGAAACGACCCTCTCTAACAGTGGTGTAATAGACGGCATCTGACCCCTGGTTTCGTTGGCTGCCAAAGGAAATCGACCCTCCCATGCCCAGATCGAAATTCTGGATGCTCCTGACGACGGGAGCGATCTGCGCACGCACAGGGCGGTCGCCTAAGCGATTGAGGATTTCCACCAGCATTTTGGCGTTGAGGAACCCTTCCAGGCTGACAAAACTATACGGGAGGGGCTTGTAATTTGCCTCGGCCAGGTCTGCAGGAGGCATTGGGTTATACTTGTCTATCAGGGCGCGGTACTCTCTGACTACAGGCATATTCATGTCTTCATAGCTAGGCACGACCTGAGAATTGACCAGATTAACGGTGTAATCCCTACCTTCTTCCCGGCTAGTCTCGATTAACAGCTTGAGCATACTCTCGCTGCCCACAAACGAAACGTTCGCGATAGGAACGGTAAGACCAGCTTTGCGTGCGTCACGAATAAAGGCCGCGCAGGCCGCATACGCACCGATAGAAATAACGGCGTCAGGATTCACCTCTTGCAGAATTGCCACCTGCCGGTCAAGGCTTTCGGTATACTGCGTACCACGGGCGTAGGTGGCTTCGCCGACCATTTTCGCGTTCTGCTTGGCCAGTGCCTCTCGAACCCCCACCCAACCGCTGCGCCCGTAGGCGTCGGCTTGGTAAAAGACCGCGATGCGCGGGCGGCCAATCGCGAGAAAGTTGCGCACTAACCCCTCTGTCTCTTGGAGATAAGAGGCCCGCAGGTTGAACGCGAGCGCGTCGTACGGGGGCTCGCGCTGCGGTTGGGCACCGGTAAACGGAAAGAAAAGCAAGAAGTGGCGGCTGTTGTATTTCTTCAGGAGAGGAAGGACACGGGTAACAGTGGGAGTTCCCACATAGTCGAAGAGCAGAAAGACTTGATCTTCCCGTATCAATTTAAGGGTATTATGCACTGCCGGGTCTGGCTGATATCCGTCATCGTACGCCTGCAAGACAATCTTGCGGCCATGCACCCCGCCCGCGCGGTTGATTTCCTCGAAATAGGCCATTGAGCCACGGTACAATTCGATCCCGAGACCCTGAGAGGCTCCCTTGAAGGCCGCCGATATACCGATCAGGATCTCGTGGTCCGTTACGCCTTCCGTGGAAGGCTCGCTCTGAGGTGGAGAAGCCGACGAGTGGTCACGGAGTGTCTGTTCCTGATTGGCTGAAAGAATAGAGAGTTGACTACCAAGGAACAACCACAAGGGAACGAGTCCCAGGCCCAGCCCTATCAACGCCCGCTGCATGAATCACCTTCCTCCTGTGCATCATAATCAATTCATAAAGCTTCCGGCAGTGCGACCCATTGAGTTCGCATCAGGTGAATCAGGATTCCCTCGCCCGCGTTGAGGTTCGCCAATTCGACCTCGCCGACTTTGCGACCGATCGCCCGACTGACAACACTGGCGGCATCACCCTTCATACGCAGGAGCAACACCGTATCGTAGCGACCAAAAACTAGCCCAGCAGGCGAAAGCAGAAGCTCTACCACTATCACTCCCGCGTTTAGCAGAAAAGTCAGAGTTTGCTCCCACCCTTGATCTTCGAGCACGCTATCAAGCAGTAAAAGAGGGGGCGGTCCTGACCCTGCGCTGAGCGTCCGGCTCACTGTCCTGAGCACGGTTTGAGCAATCTCCTCCGGTACTGTCCCCGGCGCTGAGAGGGGGATATAACTGCCGCTGCTGCGCAGGAGTAGGCGAAACTGCACCTCGGTTTGCTTCTGCCGGCGGGCATCAAGACACAGCGCTGCGCCTTTTTGGCGTATCTGGCGCAGTGCCAATCCGACGAGCAAAGAGGTCCTGTCTGTCGCGTCTCCTCCGAGTACCGCCACGCGTCCGATCAGCTCAGGTAAAGGAACGGGAATGCGTGGCTGGTCTACCATTTCTCTACTGACGGTCGGATGTCAAACTCGTGCACCCAGCTATCACGCGGCTGCGCCACGGCCTGTGCCACTACGCGAGCGATCGAACGTGAATCGAGCATGCCGGGTTGCACTGCTCGAGATTCTCCTAGTGGCACATCATCGATACCTCCGTCAATCACGACATGAAAAACGTGGATACCTTGCGATCCAAATTCGCGAGCGTTGCACTGTGCCAAAGCCCGTAGGGCGAATTTGCCGGGGGCAAAGGCTGAGGAGCGGGCGTACCCCTTCACCGAACTGGTAGCACCAATGTACACGACCGTGCCCCCGCCATGAGCCAGCATGTCAGGAATTGCCTCTTTGGCACACAGGAACGGGCCTAAGGCGCAGCCGCGAAAATTGTTGACGAAATCCTCGGCCGTAATGTCCAGGAAGGAGCCACGTTTGGCCCCTCCGCCGGCATTACAGATCAATAGGTTCACCGGTCCCACCTCACTGCGTACTCGGGCAAAGGCTTGCTTCACCCGAGCTTGGTCAGTAATGTCCGCCGTCCAGAACACGCAACGTTCAGCGAGAGTCCCTAAGCTAGTACGGATGCGCGCCAGGGAATCAGCATTGCGAGCAAGCGCGACCACCCGATAGCCTTCCTGAGCGAAGATTTCGACAAACCGAGCGCCGATTCCTGGCCCAACGCCAGCGACCACCGCAACTCGATCATGCGTCTGTGCCATATCTCCTCCTCATTTTCACGGCAGCTAGCACATCGTTACTGAACTGCCTTCTTTTCACCAGAGGAAGTCCGATTTGTACAGCCCCGCACCTTCGTCTCCATGCTTGCCAAGTCGCAGCTTGCACAGCGATTGCCGAAATCATCGAGAAACGGCACCTGACGCAAGTGCAGGTCGCCGCACTGCTTGGCATCGATCAACCTAAAGTATCCAAGCTACTGCATGATCGCCTCAGAGAATTTTCTATGAGCGCCTCTTTCGTTTCCTGAACGTCCTCGACCAGGATGTCGAGATCGTTATCAAGTGTAAACCACGCGTACAGCGACAGGCCACGGTGAGCGTCATCGCGGCTTAGCCAGACCCAAGGAAGAGGGCTTTCTTATGCGGTTTCTATTTGGTGGTTATCCATTAGCATTTGCCCTTCGACGGGCTCAGGGCGAGCGGAAAAGTGTCTGTGGAGGAAGGAAAATCCGTTCGTGCTGAGCTTGTCGAAGCATGAACAGCCCTCAGGGTAATGGCTAAGGATCATAGAGAATCCGTATTAGATGGAGTTTTCTCATCCTTGTTCAGCTCACCTGCCTCTTGTCTCCCGTACGTAACGCAGCGCGTCGGCCTTATCCCGAGGGCTACGAACGCCTCTTCCTTGCAGATTTTTGCTCTCTTGACTACCCTGCCAGTTACAGCGGACGCAAAGACATGCTGAATCTTCAGCGAAGAATTACCATCTTGCTTTTGCCAAGAAGGAAAAATGGCGCGGCAGGTCAGTTTTAAAAATCTGATTTCACGGCCTAACCTTGAACTGGCCTGGCGACGGATTACAACGGGAATAAACCACCAGCATAAAAGGTACTTCCGCCATCTCTATTACGCCTATGAGACTGCCCTCGATGCGAATCTCAGCGACCTACATGCACGGTTGCGTGGAGGAAGCTATCGCCCTCAGGCGCCGACGCGGATCTATCTCCCTAAACCCTCTGGCCTGCAGCGTCCTCTTACACTCCTTTGCATCGAGGATCAAATTGTTCTGCAGGCTGTTGCCAATTGTTTTGCGCTTAAGCTGGCGCCACGGCGGAGGGCATTCGAACTCAAGTCAGTCTTCAGTAACGTTCTTCAAGACGAAACGGCCGGTATCTTCTTTCTTCAAGACTGGCATGACACTTACTATAAGTTTGAGAGGAAAATTGAAGCGCTCTTTAACGCTGGGTTGCGGTGGATCGCCCATTTCGACCTGGCTGCATTCTACGACACCATTTCTCATGATCTTCTGTTACGAACCGCTTTTCCGAAAGGGGGCCTTGGCGATGGCAGAGCCATTATTCTCGGCTGGCTAAAAACATGGAGCGCAGAGAAACAGACTTCAACCTATGGCCACGGTATCCCTCAAGGTCCTATCGCGTCAGATTTTTTAGCCGAGTGTTTCCTTTTGCCCGTTGATGAGGCACTGACCAAAGAATTCCCCTATGTACACTATGTCGATGACATACGTTTATTCGGGTCTTCCGAAGCTGAGGTGCGGAGGGCGGCCGTTCGGCTCGAAGTGCTGTGTCGTGAGCGCGGCCTCATCCCGCAAGGAAAAAAATTCGCGATCACTGAAGCAACATCGCTTGATGACGCCTTGGGTATGCTCCCAAGTCTCGCCCCGCCTCACAACGACGAGGACCCTGAGCAACCTTTCGCGTTCCCTGCCGAAGAGGCTGTGGAAAAATTCGAGTCTGCTCTTGCAGAAGAAACGCAACTCATTGCCTTCGGCACCTTGGTTGATGCTGCCCAGCCTTTTGCGAAAGCCTATCCCGTTATTGCCGAAGCCTTTCGTGCAGTGAATGCGCGACGAAATGCGATACCCGGATCACATCCCTACGAGAAAAAGGGGGGGAGCACGAACACGACACTTAAAGAAAGGGGAACAGAATCAGCTCGTTAAAAAACTCTCCTTTGCATACGCCGAAGTAATTAAGAACTTCTGACGGTCGTGCGTCCTAGACGCCCTCTGAGCGATTACTTCACTTCCCCTCTCACCCCTACCTCCTCACTAATAGTCTCGAACTGCTCAAGTGCAGTCCGTAAATCCTCTGCGATGGCGGCAGCGATGACATCAGGAGCTGGCAGGCTGGCGGAATCTTCCAGGCTTTCGTCCTTGAGCCAGAAGATATCGAGGCTGACTTTGTCGCGCTGTAGCAGTTCTTCATAGGAAAAGG
>CAZAYE010000200.1:5732-6423 GCA_964489255.1 uncultured Enterobacteriaceae bacterium | reverse complement strand
AGCAGGCGCAACCGACATTGGCGAAAACTACGTGCAAGAAGCGCAACAGAAAATCGCGCTGGTCCCAGAGCCCACACGCTGGCATCTGATTGGTCATTTGCAACGTAACAAAGCCCGGCTGGCAGTCCGGCTGTTCACCCTCATTCACTCTTTGGATAGTGTTTCCCTCGCGCAAGAACTGCACCGCCAGGGAGAAAAACTGGGAATCGTGGTCCGTACCTTAGTTGAAGTCAATCTCGGCAACGAATCGACCAAGAGTGGCATTGCCGCCCAGCAGCTAGAGAGTCTCTTAGAAGCAGTCAGGGCTTTGCCCTGTCTGCGAGTCGAGGGACTCATGACGATTCCCCCGCCTGGCCCTGACGCCGAGACAACCCGCCCCTATTTCCGCGCGCTCGCTCGGCTGCGTGACCAGTACGCCAGGTTTCGTGCGGCAAACCTCGAACTTCGTGAGTTGTCTATGGGCATGACCGATGACTATGCAGTGGCCATCGAAGAAGGGGCCACGATCGTGCGGATCGGTCGGGCAATTTTTGGTGAGCGGTAAAGAAGAGAGGAAGGCATGAAGAAAATCGGCTTTGTTGGTGCGGGGAACATGGCTGGTGCCCTCATTAAGGGGCTGCTCTCCGCTAAGCTCTACCGTCCTCAGGACATGCTGGTGAGCGATGTCTTGCCCGCCCAGCTCAGAAAGATT
>CAZAYE010000200.1:0-5722 GCA_964489255.1 uncultured Enterobacteriaceae bacterium | reverse complement strand
CGGTGGCAATGCCCGAGTGGTGCGAGTTATGCCCAACACGCCTGCCCTTTTGGGCAAAGGGATGGCCGTCGTGGTCCGTGGTCATAAGGCCAAACCTCAGGACGAAAAGTTGACGTTGACGTTGTTCCGCGGCGTCGGTGAGGCGCTAGCGGTTAAGGATGAGACCCTGATGGATCCAGTCACCGGTCTCAGCGGCAGCGGCCCAGCCTATGTGTATCTCTTCGCCGAAGCCTTGATTAACGGCGGTGTCCAAGAAGGCCTCTCTCCCGCTGTTGCCACGCGTCTCACCTTTCAAACTATCGAAGGAGCAGTCGCGATGCTGAAAGAAACCGGCAGCAGTCCGCAAGAACTGCGCGACATGGTCACCTCCCCAGGGGGAACCACCTTGGCCGGCCTCTCTTTCTTAGCTGAAGGGAAGTTCGCAGAAACAGTCGCCGGAGCCGTCAGGGCCGCAACCCGCCGTTCACAAGAGTTAGGGCAGGGGTAAAAAGGAGCAGAGGTATGTTTGTCATCGGTAATTTTCTTGCGGCGTTGGCATCGGTCCTCAATATGTTGCTCTCGGCGTACATGTGGATCATTATCATCCGCGCCCTGATTTCGTGGGTAAACCCTGACCCGTACAATCCGATCGTGCAGTTCCTGCGCTCAGCGACAGACCCGGTTCTGTACCGGGTTCGCCGTTGGCTTCCGGTCTCTTTTGGTGGCATAGACTTTTCACCCCTCATTGTGATCGCAGCGCTGATCTTTCTGCAATCTTTCCTGGTCCAGAGCCTGCTCGATCTCTCCCGCGTCTTCCAGTGAGGTGGACGGTGTCCGATCCATGGAGTATCACCCCTCAAGGCGTGCTGCTGCGGGTGCACCTGCAGCCTCGTGCCGCCCGGGACCGTTTGGTGGGGTTGCATGGAGAAGCCTCCAAGGTCGCCCTGACCGCACCACCGGTTGAGAATGCGGCCAACTCGGCCTTGCTCTCTTTTTTGGCTACCTACCTGCACGTTCCTCGCTCATCGGTTTCCTTAGTCTCCGGGGCAAAAAGCCGCGAGAAACGGGTATTTATCAGTACCGTTGATCCCCAACACGTCACCAAGCAGCTCGCAAGTATCCTGGCACGAGTTGACAAGCACAGGAGAGATGATTAGGGTTCCCTGGCGATCATTTCTTTTTTGGGAGGGAAAGCCGGCATGCCGATCTACGAATACACCTGTAAGCAGTGTGGAAATTTCGAGATCATGCAACGAATCACAGAGGATCCTCTCAAAAAATGCCCGACCTGCGGGTCTAAAGTGTCAAAGCTGATCTCCCGCTCCGCTTTTCACCTGAAAGGCAGCGGTTGGTACGCCACTGACTATGCGCGGAATGGCTCCAGCAAAACAGACGAGAGCAAATCAACGACGAGTGAGACTCAAGAGAACGGCGCTGCCACCCCATCTTCTTCCTCTTCGGCCTCTCCTAGTCCCACCAAAGAAAGTTCTGCGACTACTTGAAGCTCGTCCCTGATCACCAACGCTATGGCGAGGCAGGTGATCCCGTTTGCCCCGCCGACAGCCTTTTCTCCCTACTTACACTGGCGAAGAGAGCATGCTAAGCAGGACTCCGCGGTCGCATAGCTCAGTCGGTTAGAGCGCTTGCCTCACATGCAAGAGGTCCGGTGTTCGAGTCACCGTGCGACCATTTACAAGAAGCCCGCGTTATTGCGGGCTTCTTTTCTTGTTGAGAGGGTCCTCACACGCTTGGTGAGACTCAAGGAATGCCATCATCAAGTGAGCCCTCTCACAGTGCGAGCGTCTGCACGTGTGCTAAGCCCCCAGATGTTTTGCACGTTCCGAGAAAGTCTGCTAATAGTGAGAATACTACGCCGAGCGATAGGGAGTAGAGGAGGGCAACACACTATGGCAGAAAAGAGTTTCGGGCGCATCATCGAAGACCGACGCCGTGAGCTAGGGCTCACTCAAGAGATGGTGGCGAAGAAAGTCAGCGTCAAGGCAAACTACATTGGGTACCTTGAACGCGGGATGCGTCACCCCAGCCAAAAAGTGGTCGAACGACTCTCGAGCGCGCTCAAGTTAGACCCTCAGGATTTGTATTTATCGGCGAATCCACGGGTCCGTTCCTTGCTGGGGAAGGCCACGAAAGCTGTGCCGCCCAGTCAGTCTTTGTGGCAAAAGTTTTTGCGCGATTCCTCTTTGCAGCAAAGCCAGGGACTGACCAGCAAAGAACAAGAAGCGCTTACTCAGGTGGCGCAGGCGGAAAAGACCACTTCCATGACTGGCGTGATCAGAGCGATCAAAGCGCTTCGCCGTGGTTTCGCCGGATAGGTACCAGGCGTTCTTTCCTCACAGGGAAGAGACAAGAACCTGGTTAGGCGCAATCAAGAAAAGCGTTAAAAGTTTCCAAGCCGGTGGGTGCGGCTTCTGCTGAAGGATTCGACTGCATTGCAGAAGGCGCGGGTTCTTCAGATTGTGCTTTTGCCCTGACCCCGGAAACCCGTGCCCCGCATCCTGCCAAGCTCAATACCATGATGCTCACGAACGCCAGCGTAGAGAGACGAAAATTTAGCGTACTCACGCCCCTTATCCTAGCGTCTTCCTTGTCGGTCCTCAACTGTCCCGCCCCCCGTCGCGGGAATCGTGCTGGTTCGGGATTGTCTTTCGCTCTCAGCATGCTAGCGTGCTGACCATGCAACGCCCATTGCCACTGCTATTCCTGGCAACAGGAATCCTCCTCCTCCTCAGTTTTCCTTTCCAGAGCAGTGCGGAGGTAGCTGAGGTCGAGATTGGGCGAAAATTTGCCTTGATCGCCCAGTCGCAACTGCCTCTCGTGCGGGATTATACCGTCCAGCGTTATGTCCAGCGGCTTGGCCAACGGGTCGTCAGCCACCTGGACCATCCCGAGTTTCCTTATCAGTTCTCAGTGGTCCAGGAATCTCACCTCAACGCTTTTTCTGTCCCGGGTGGCTATATCTATCTGCACTCTGGATTGATCGGCCGCGTGAGCAGTGAGGATGAACTTGCCAGCGTTCTCGGTCACGAGATCGCTCACGTCCAAGGTCATCATGCCCTGCGTCAACAGCAGGATATGAAATGGACCTCTTACGCAGGACTTGCAGCTATGGCTCTGGCGATCATTAATCCGGTTTTAGCGGCAGGCGCCTCCTCGGCGGCTGCCATGACACAGCTCCAATATCAACGCCACCTCGAAGAGGAAGCGGATTACCGCGGTTTGCAGTATATGCGGCAAGCCGGCTTTGATCCGTATGGAATGGCTCGCTTTCTCAAGAAAATGTGGAGTGAAGAACGGCTGAACGCGGCTCCTGTCCCTCCCTATTTTCGTTCGCATCCGCTCTCAGAGGAACGTCTGAGTTACATCGAGCGCACGTTAAGAACGTTTCAATGGAATCAAACTGCTCCAGCAAACAACTTTGAGCTTGAGAGGGTGCAAGCTATTCTCCGTGCCCTGCAGGAACCGCGAGTGCGGGTGCTGGCGGACTATCAACAGCGAGTGACAGACAATCCAGACGATCCTCAGGCCCTAGCGCTGCTCGGTACTGTCTTCCTCAAATATCATGACTGGGCGCGGGCGCGCCAGAATCTAGAACAGGCGCGGACGAAAGGGATTCAGCTCGATCGTGAACTCGCTACTGTCTATCTCCGCCTTGGTCAACGTGACCGTGCCCGCCAACTCTTTGCGCGTCAGAGTGAGGTCGACCCCCAGGATGCCGACGCGCACGTTCAACTGGCTAAGCTGCTCTTTCAGGACGGTGATCTAGAGCAGGCTGAACGCGAATGCCACGCTGCCCTTGAGTTCGATGTACGCCTTGACGAAGCCTATCTGACGCTCGCGCAAATAAGGGAACGGCAGGGGAAGCGAGGCGAATCTCTATTGCTCCTTGGTCAGGCCATGGAAATGCAGGGTCGGCTTGAAGCTGCGTTAGGCCAGTACCAAAAGGCTGCGGCAGTGCTCGGCCCAGAGGACTCGCAAGCCGAAGCCCTGGAGAAGAAAACGATGGAACTTGAGCAATTAGTCAGTGCGTTACGGCAACAGCGGGTGCGCTAACCAGTCTAAGACAAGTCTCGGGCAAGTCCAAGGCAAGTCCCAAACAAGTCTCGGATCAAGAAAAAGAAACGAGAGATTCTTCGGCCTGCGGCCTCAGAACAACGGCTCCGCCAAAGAGAGGCTATTCGGACAACCCCAGGATCTTACGCCCAGCCGGGCTGATCATACCGGGATTCCAGGGGGGATCCCAAATGACCCGCACGGCAGCCTCGCGCACTCCAGGAAGAGACCGCAGTTGTTCCTCGGCCTCTCCGGCAATGTATCCACCCATGGCGCACCCCTGAGTCGTGAGAGTCATTTTCACCTCGACGCGGCCGTCCGCAATCTGCACCTCATAAACCAGCCCCAGATCAACGATATTCACCGGGATCTCCGGGTCGTAGCATTGGCGGAGCGCCTGATACACTAGTTCCTCGGTGAGCGAGCAGAGTGGCTCAGGGAGATTGGCAGTTTGAGGAGGCCTCAATACTGCCACCGGTGCAGGAGCCTGAGGTGGAGCCACATCAGGAGGTGAAGGCGAAGTAGGGGGTTGAGACTTTTTCCACAAAGAACCGAAGCGCTGGAAGAGAGAAGGCATAGTGTCCTTATTGTCAAAGCGCGGCTTTGGTCTGACTGTCCTGGTGGTTACGTGCCCTGGAGAGTAGGCAAGGTTTACCCTGCCCTACTCATCCCACATCTTGGTACTCATGTAGCGTTCCCCGATATCAGGGAACAACGTCACAATCCGGCCACGACGCACTCGGCGGGCAATCTGCCAAGCCCCGTAGAGGTACGCACCCGAAGATTGCCCGACAAAAAATCCTAACCGGGCAAGACGGGTGCACATGGCGTAGGCGTCATCGATATCGACCGGCAGCCATTCATCGACCAACCGCTGGTCAAAAATTTCTGGCATGATGTGGTCCGGCCCCAAAGGTTTGAGACCTTCAATGCCGGGAAACTCTTCAGGCATGACACAGGCACTACGGATCTTCGGATCATGCGTTTTTAAGCGTCGTGCTACACCAGTAATGGTCCCACCCGTCCCAACGCCAGCGACAAACCAATCAATCTGCCCACCGGTCTGGGCGAGGATCTCCTCAGCCGTCGTGTCATGGTGAGCGCGCCAGTTGCAGTCGTTACCGTACTGATCAGCAAAGAAGTATTGCTCAGGAGCTGCAGCGTAGCGGCGACGGACTTCGCGCAGGGCTTCATCATATCCCGCTACGGGATCGGTCAACACTAGCGTGGCCCCGTGCGCACGAATGCGCTTCTTCCGTTCCTCGCTCGCGTTACCAGGCACGACGAGTTCAACGCGACGGCCCAGAATTGCCCCGATCATCGCGTAAGCAATCCCAGCGTTACCCGAAGAGGAATCAAGGATGATCTTCTCTGGCGGTAGAGTGCCATTGCTCACCGCTTCAGTGAGCATACGCAGGACCGAACGATCCTTGACCGATCCGCCCGGGTTCAAGAACTCACACTTTGCCAACAGATCGACATCCGGCAGCTCACGACGGAACAGTTCGATCGGCATGAGCGGCGTGTTCCCGATCAAGCGAAGGAGCGGATAGCGACCAATCAATTCCTGAATAACAAGGGGATGAGGCATGACTCCTCCACGAGGAGCTGCAGATCAGCAGCCGGACTCTTCTACTCCTTCACTTTGGGCCCCTGAGGGAGCGGTCAGCTC
>CAZAYE010000199.1:0-6438 GCA_964489255.1 uncultured Enterobacteriaceae bacterium | reverse complement strand
ACACGCCTTAAGCAGTATTCGTGTTCTAGACTTAACCCACTATATCGCTGGACCGTACTGTACGAAGCTCTTAGCAGACTACGGCGCAGAGGTCCTAAAGGTAGAGAAACCCGGCACGGGAGATGGAGCACGAACACTGCCTCCCTTTTTTGCCGATCAGCCCGGTCTGGAGAGAAGCGGACTGTTTTTCTTTCTGAATACGAACAAGCAGAGCATCACTCTCAATCTCAAGCACGACCGTGGGCGAGAGATCGCGCTCCGGTTAGTTCAACAGTCGGATGTGCTCATAGAAAACTTTCGGCCTGGAGTGATGGACCGGCTCGGACTTTCGCCTGCTGACCTGGACAAAGCCAATCCTCGCCTAGTCACGGTTTCCATCACCAACTTTGGCTCTTCCGGACCGTACCGGGATTACCAGCTCACTGACAGTGTTGCGTATGCGCTCGGCGGATGGACCTATCCAATGGGCGAACTCGACCGTCCGCCGGTCCAACCCGGCGGGGCTTTCGGCCAGTATATCGCTGGTCTCTACGCGGCGATTGGCACGCTGCAAGCCGTCCGGCACCGTAATGAAACCGGAGAAGGTCAATTAGTGGAAGTTTCTTTACAGGAAGCGCTGATCGCGACGACGCTCTATGATTTTGTGGCGTTCTCTTATGCTGGTTTCGTGCGTAAGCGGTCGGGTCGCCAATTCCATCTCGGTTATCCCAACCTGGTAACTCTCGCTTGCGCTGATGGATACGTGGGTATCCATGCTGGCCTCCCTCAGCATATTCATTCGCTCTTGGAACTTGCCGAGCGGCCTGACTTGGCTGCTGAACCACGCTTCAACACCGTGACCGGGCTTGCTGTTCATGCCAAGGACCTGCATGATGCTTTGCTCCCCTGGTTGCAGAAGCGTGGCAAATGGGAGGTCTTCCGTGCGGCCCAGAAACGAGGGATCCCCGTTTCTCCGATTCCTTCACCGAAAGACGTCGTGGAATGGCCACACCTCAAGGAACGACAAGCATTTGTTGAAATCGAACACCCAGAGGGCGGAACAGTGAAGATTCCCGGCCCGCCGTTTCGAGAGAACAGCAAACCCCTCTGGCCCTTGCGCCGGGCACCATTGCTGGGAGAGCAGACAGAGGAGATCTTGTGCGGGAAGCTCGGGCATAGTCAGGAAGATGTGCAGCAGTTGCGGGAGACGGGTGTTCTTTAAAGACGTAAAACGTAACGAGTAAAACGTAATGGGGAATTCAGCAGCCTCTTTCTTACGTTTCACGTTTTACATTCTGATAGCTGACCGCTGAGAGCTGAGGGCTGATAGCGTTCAAAGGAGCACAACCATGACCAAACCCCTACGAGTTGTCGATCTCACTAACGGCTGGGCGGGACCGCTGGGCACCTGTCTACTGGGCGATTTCGGCGCGGAAGTCATCAAAGTGGAATCGCCCTCTCATATGGACTGGTGGCGGGGTGCAGGGCTCCAAGGCACCACCGATGGAGCAAAACCGTACGAACAGTCGCCCACTTTCAATACTGTAAACCGAAACAAATACGGTGTCGCTCTGGAGCTGACCCACCCACGCGGCCGTGAGCTATTCAGGGAATTGGTTCGCATTAGTGACGTCTTAGTCGCGAACTATCCCCTGCGGAGTTTGCGAAAGCTAGGGATCGATTACCAGGCACTCTCAGCGGTCAACCCTCGCCTTGTCATGCTCACCCTCCCTGCCTTTGGCAATAACGGTCCTGACAGTGAATATGTCGGTTTCGGCTGCACGACCGAAGCCATGGCTGGCATCACCGGTGTGAGTGGTTATGAAGACGGCCAGCCGCAGATGCTGAGTAATGCGATCGGCGACCCGGGCACGGCGCTTAACGCGTGTTTTGCCGTGCTGGTGGGACTGTTTGAACAGGAAAGGAGAGGACAAGGAGTGTCTCTCGATCTGTCCCACGTCGAAGGCTTGCTACCGATGAACGCCGAGGCACTGTTGGAATATACCATCAACGGCCGCGTCCAAGGGCAAAGAGGAAACCGACACCCCAGCATGGCGCCGCACGGCAGTTATCCCTGTAAAGGCGATGACGAGTGGGTGGTGATCTCGGTTGCTTCGGACGCACAGTGGGAAAAGTTCTGCACGGCGCTGGGAGATCCAGCCTGGGCACGAGAAAAGAAGTTTGCGACCGTGACAGGCAGAAAAGCTGCAGAAGACGAACTCGATCGCTCTATCACCACCTGGACGAAAGAGCACGAGCACTACGAAGTCATGGAGATACTACAAAACGCCGGTGTTGCTGCAGGTGCGGTCCTCTCAGGGCCAGAGATTCTCAGTGACGCGCATCTTACTACCCGAGAGTTTCTGCTGGCGATCGACAGGGCCGAAGCGGGCACGCATTTTTATCCCGGATTCATCCCCCGCTTTCAGCCCAGTCCGTCTGTCTTACGTGTGCCAGCTCCGTGTTTCGGAGAACACAACACCTATGTCTTTGGCACGCTCCTCGGTTTGTCTGTCGGAGAGATCGAAGCACTTGTAAAGGATCGGATTATTAGCACGGAGCCGATTTTTCCAACGTTATCGCGATAAGGGAGAGGAGGCTCCTGTAGCAGTTTTCGTGGAGTTGTGGATTGAACGCCTGGGCGTATTTTCCCTCTCTGGGAAATAAAGCGCAAAAGAGGAGTTTACCGCTTGCGGTAGATAGTGGTCGTGCGCTTTTTAGACGGAAGGTGCAAAGCTTTAAGGGGTCATAGGGAAAGGAAAAAGTCGGGTATCTACTCCAAGCCCACTCTGATATCTTGAAGATAGAGACCCATCTACAGGATTTCCGTGGGCATCTTCTTGCCTCGTTCGGTACTGTCGAAATCTCCATCGAAACTCACAAGAGTCAAGCCATACTTCTCAGCCGTCACATATTGGTAGGCATCGTCAAAGTCGAGGTTGAATCTCTGAGCAGCCTCGATGACGGCTGCCATGTCTTCCGCATTCAGAGAGAGTCTGATCGTACCGGCATCGAGCATCATATCTTTTACGAAGAGTCGAAAATCCTCATGCTGCTTTCGCCGAAAAAGAAGCAGTCCTATCGAGTGAAACGAATAGTCGGTTATGAAGAACTCATGATCCTCTGTTTTTGCGAGCAGAGCCCGTACTTCATCAGCCCTTTCTTGCTCCAAAATCACCTCAAGAAAAATGTTGGTGTCTATGAGGAGTTTCACTTCTCCCCGATCCTCCACTCCGATATTTTGTGTTGAAGTTCCACTGAGGAGTACTGCTCCCGTAAGTCTTTCAATGCTCCGGCCCAGTCGAATCTGGGTTTGCTTCGAGGTTGCCTCACCCGTTTCTCCAGCAGGAACTCAACGAAGTCTCTCACTTCCTCGCGAAACTCTGGCGGCAGTTCTTTGACCAGTTCTTCGAGCGGTTTGACCTGCGCTTGCATGCTCTCGCCTCTTTCTATGTATTCGTCTTTTTCTACTCCCCTTCTTTGACATACTCAATCGGCGACTTCGAGAAATCCCACGCCTGAATCTTTTTGGGGGTAATTTTGGTGAGCACCCGGGCTAGGTTGTCTTTAAAAATCTGGCTGTCCTGGATGTGCGGCTGAGTGAACATTTCTCTAAACGCTTCCCGGGTCATGCCGAGTGCGCCGTCCCGCTCGAAGAGACCATAGCGACTAGTGAGCATGGCAACTGCCTGTTCGGGGGTGAGTTCTCCTTTCCAGGGACCTGCCTCGATGACGACCTTCTTCCCCGAGCCGACCTCCGTCAGCTCAGCGTCGCCAATGATTACGACGGCCTTCGCGAAGTTGCTGCGCATGCCCATGAGAGGGCGTTCGTCCATGTCGATGACCACTGAGCAACGTGGATCGCGCTGCAGATTTTTGCACGACTGACGACTTCTGGTCAGCGCGAAGTAGACGCACGCTCCGTCCCAGTAGTACCAGAGTGGCGCGATATGTGGGTAACCATCTTTACCCGCCGTGGCCAGTCGGGCAACCCAACGGCCAGAGAGGAACTCATCAATCTCCTCTTTTGTCATCGCGACATGCGGGTGCCATGCGAGAACGCCGCTGACTTTCATTGCGTCCCTCCATTCCCAGCTATGAGTTATTCGCTATCAGCTACTTACCACGTTTGGCCTTCTTCTTGACAGGGGTAAGGGGAAATGAGTAGTCAGTAGTCAGCATCCAGTAGTCTGTAGTTAAAGCAGCATAGAATTTTCGGCTGAAAACTCCTGAACCCTGAATGCTGGCTACTGACTACTGGCTACTTTTGAGGAGAGGACATGCAACTTCTGCGTGAGGGGTATCACGAGCGGCTGTTTTTGTTCATGGATGAGCGCGAGGGGTTGATCGTGCGCAAACAGACCAAAGCCGCGAGTAGTACGCTGCTGGCAGAGATCGCCTGGCTTGAGGAACTTCCCCCGTCCCTGCACCGGTATTTCCCCCGGGTGCTGCGGTCAGGGAAGGACAACAGCAACGGCCGAGCTCCCTTCTACGATATGCCCTATTTTGGCCCAGAATGGGTGTTGCTCTCAGAGTTGATTCTGACGCAGGCTCTCTCCCCTGGGCAGGCGCTGACACTGATTGCTCGGGTCATGCAGGTGATGTTTGACAGTATCTTTCCCACCGCCTATCCCCAAGAGACACCTCACTATCCGGAGGAACTCTTGTCCTTGCTCGAACGCAGTGTGCAACACATCGGTCAGCTTCCCGTCTTTTTGCCCTTTCTGCGAGCAGAGACCGTGACCCTCAACGGCGTACAACTCCAGAACGTCGTGCCACTAGTCCATTTGCTGGCCAGCAATCAGCATCTCAGAGAAAGGCTACGCCCGGCCGCCATGCGCAAGGTGCATGGAGATCTCTATCCAGAGAATGTCCTCATTCGAATTCCAAGCTTGCGTCAGCATGCGCCAGAGGTGATGATTCTCGACCCTGTTGCCGCGATAGGTTTAAGTCGAGGGGACTTTGCCATGGATGTGGCGAAATTCAGAAGCTGGCTCTCGGCTGAACTGCTGGCGCTGCGCCTCGGCTTATTCTCGGTGCACGAAGAACCGGCCTCCCTCCCCTCCTTTACCCTGACCCTGCACACCGACGATGCGCAACTGCGGGCCCTGAGTGATGGCGCTTTGCTCCGCGAATTCGCCCTCTTACTGGATACCGCAGAATGGGCGCAGGAAATCTGTCACGCCGATCCTCAGTGGTGGCAGCGAGTCAGTTTCTATGAAGCACTCTACGCCCTCAGTATGGTCCCGCTGGTGCCCTTCCCGCAGAGCCTCGCACGGTTCCTGGTTGGAATCCGACATTTGCACGCCTTTGTCCATGCGGTAAGAGATCATCAGCTAGCGGAACAACTGAAGACCCCAAACCTGAGGCAAGCAACTTGCAACTGACCGGAGACAAGCCACCCTCTTCGCAAGGGGAAATCCCGCTCCTTTCCACAGAGCCCCACAGTGGGCTTTCTGCGGCTGAGGGCACCCTCAGCGAGCTCGAGCGGGCGCGGCGAGTTGAGGTCGAGCAGGTCAAGTTGATCTATGCGCACGCGCCCCTTGGTTTTGAAGTTGGTATCCTGACTACAGGAATCGTTCTCCTCGTTTTGTGGGGAGTCACCGCTCCGCACAGGCTGATCGCCTGGGTCGCGTTCATGGTCATGGCCAATCTGCCTGCTTTCACAGCGGTACGGGAATTCCAACGTACACTGCCCACACCTGACCGGATTAGTTTCTGGCGCAGGCAGCTGATTATCGACTATGGCATTGCTGGCTTCGGTTGGGGAATGATAGGGATCCTGTTGTTTCCCCCTGAGTCCTTGGCCCACCAGGTCTTTCTCGTTTTTATTGTGGGGGTTCAAGCCGCGGGCGGCATGACCATGCTGTCACCAGTCCCGCCGGTTTTTCTCGCTTATTTACTTTTCACGCTGCTGCCTCTTATTCTGCGTCTTTTCCTGCAGGGCAGTCAGGTCCTCGCCGCCATGGGAGTCATGCTGCTGGCATTCGGTTGGGCGTTGCTCGCCATCGGCCGTCACCTTCATGCCTGGCTTGCGGAGTCTCTCACCTTGCACTTTGAGAACCTCGACTTGGTCGAGAGTTTGTCTGCTGCCAAAGAACAAGCCGAGACCGCGAATCGAGCCAAGTCGCAGTTTCTGGCCAACATGAGCCACGAACTCCGTACACCAATGAATGGTGTGTTAGGCATGATTGAGCTGCTGTTGCAAACGTCTCTAACCGACAGACAAAAACATGTAGTACAAACCGCGCACCGTTCCGGGCAAGTGCTGCTTGAGATCATCAACGACCTGCTAGACTTCTCCAAGATTGAAGCGGGCAAGCTCGAACTCGAGATCCTCGAGTTCGACGTGCGCCAAACTCTAGAAGACGTAAGAGAACTATTTGCTGAAAGCGCCCGCCGCAAAGGGCTGATCCTCACTTCGCTGGTCCCCGATGATATTCCCACGCTGCTGCGTGG
>CAZAYE010000198.1:0-6445 GCA_964489255.1 uncultured Enterobacteriaceae bacterium | reverse complement strand
GAAACCTGACTATCGAGTCTTGGCGTGGGCAATTTCATGGGAATGCTCTCCAGGGCAAGGGGGCGCAGCAAAACAAGAGCCAGAAGAAGGGATGGTTTCATAGGGGGCCTGCCCTTTAACTTGAACTCCTTGGTTCTGTATCCCTTGGGTCAATGCACATGATTTTTTGCAAATGCAGGAATCAGGATAGTGATCCTCGCGGACGGAGTTCAGCACACCCGTTGCGGCGCCCAGATGAGGACCTCCAGCTGACGTGCGACGTGCGCCAGCGGCGGCGTGTCCGGCAGCGCAACCTTGTGGGCAGCGGCCATCGTATTGACCGCAATCTCCACCTCTGCGGGTTGCAGGGGCCAGGGTCGGTGATGGATTTCCCCACGATAGAGGCGTTGGCGTGCATCCGCTGCATAGAGGCAATAGCGTTCAGTCAGCCAGTGCTCCAGGGTGCCAGGTGCAGTCCGAAAAATGTCTCCGCACGGCCAGTAGCGCCCGACAAACTCTGCCCTGGGACCACCCCGATACGTGCGGGAGCTGCGGTAGTGCACGGTGTGGCCCTCAGTGGTGCACGTCATGCGCGCCCGGAAGTAAGGAAGGTGAAACCACCAGCGGGCCACTACCACTGCCACGGGATTGCTCACATCCAAGCTGAAGAAGTACACTCCCGGCTTGTCTTCCATGATCACGTAGGTGCGCACGTTGAGTTCTGGAAAAGCCGAGAGCCAGGGTAGGGCGGGTAGTCCTCGCAGCGTCACGTGGCTCATGCGAAAGGGCACGACACCGATCCAGGCTACACCGTCAAAGGTGTCAAGGGTGAGGGTGGACGGCACGTGAGGATACAGAGTGTCCGGTGGCAGAGGCCAATGGGCGAACAGCAGATCATGCCAACGTTGAGTCATGACCCACGGTCGAGACGGCAGGGGCCAAGGGCGGTGGTCGACCGTGTTCATACTCCTGTCCGTCATGAGCAAGTGACTCCAAACGAATGGAGGACGTTCACAGTGGCACATCGGGCTTAAACTCGCGAGTGAGCCAGCCCTTCTTGGCCGTGCAGCCTCACTCTCCACACGGGGAACATGAGCAAGACCCGTACCGTCAGGAAGATGCAACAGATTTGCAGAGAAACGCGCGCGGATTCTTAGCGGCGAGAAGAAAACCGCGCTGAGAGTGGCAGAGGTGAGGAAAATCTCCGTAATGAAGTCCACATCGCTCCTGAATTTTGGGCTCCTCCAGGAGGACACGCTTTCTCTCAGGAAAGCAAGAAGTACGCCTGTGCCATAGGGTGCCATCTTGCGTGAACGCTGCGCATAGCTTCCCATCTTCGAGAAGAACAAGGGGCAGATTTCACAAA
The DNA here is from genome assembly GCA_964489255.1 of uncultured Enterobacteriaceae bacterium. GTDB lineage: Bacteria > Desulfobacterota > Binatia > Bin18 > Bin18 > CAZAYE01. Next base: position 5,100 of record CAZAYE010000198.1, on the reverse strand, counting down.
AACGGGAATCATCGTGGTCTGCAAATGAGAATCTGCTGGCACTGCTGTTGCTTAGAAGAGGACTTATGCCTAGGTCAGGGAAACGGGGAGGACGTATGCAAATCAAGACAATTTTGGTTCCTTATGATTTTTCTGAATACTCAGAACACGCCTTGCGCTGGGCATCAGGAATCGCCGAGGACTGGGGGGCAAAGATCGTGCTTGTGCATGTCGTTCCCTTAGCCGCTCACGTGTCCTACCCGGAGGCGATGTTTCTGCTCGACCTTTCCAAGCTCGAAGCCCAGCTGATGGCTGACGCAGAGAAGCGCTTGAATGCCTTCATCGCGGACAAGAGGACAGGTGTAGTTTCAGTCGAAACCAGAGCCATCCTGGGCGACCCCTTCTGGGAAATCTGTCAGGCGGCCGAGCGGGAGCACGCGGATCTCATCGTGATGGGTTCGCATGGGCGTACGGGCCTCGCCCATGTCTTCCTCGGCAGCGTAGCCGAACGGGTGGTCCGTCATGCGCCTTGCCCCGTGCTCGTTGCCCGGCGCCCAGCGTCGCCATGAAGGCAGGCAGCAGCCGCAAATGAAAAGAAACGAGGAGAGAACGAATGAAAAAAGGGATGCGAAAAAGGCTGCTTTGCCTTTATGCTGTGGGATTTGCGACCTGTATCTTAAGGCAACCAGACGTAGGGTTCGCTCAGGAAGAACAAGCCGTTGCCGCCTGGGGCAGGGATCTCTTTGCGATGTACTGTGCCTCGTGCCACGGGGAAAGCGGGAAAGGGGATGGCCCAGCGACAACGGCTCTCAAGACTCCTCCTGCCGATCTGACCCAGATTAGCAAAAAACACGGAGGGACCTTCCCCCGGGCAATGGTGAGGCAGGTTATCGATGGCGAGCGACCGTTCCCGGCACACGGGTCACGAGAGATGCCAATCTGGGGACGGGCGTTCCGGAGAGAGCGGTCGGAAACCGAAGCCAGAATGCGCGTATTGACCCTGACTACCTTCTTGGAATCGCTTCAGGAGAAGTGAAGAACCGTAGGGCAGAAGGTATGAACGGGTCGCTGCAAACCGGGGTTCATTTTGGGTTAACCTCTGGAGTCATTACCACGCTCGGCTTGATGGTCGGCCTGCACTCTGGTACCCATTCATCCCGTGCCGTCGTCGGCGGCATTCTCACCATCGCGATTGCCGATGCGTTCTCCGACGCACTCGGTATCCATGTCGCGGAGGAAGCCGAAAATGTCCATACCGCCAGGGAAATCTGGCTGGCGACGGGCACGACCTTTCTCACCAAATTTTGCATGGCGCTGACGTTTCTTGTCCCCGTAATGCTCTGTGAGCTGTCCACCGCGATCATCCTTGGGGTCGTGTGGGGCTTGGGAGTGCTGACCCTACTCAGTTACCAACTGGCCAGAGCCCAGGGGATACGGCCCTGGAAGGTGATTGGGGAACACCTGGTCATTGCCGGGGCGGTGATCACGATTACGCATGAGATCGGAGATTGGGTGGCGACTTCGTTCAAGTAGCGCTCGGCTATGCCAATCGTGGAAAATGACCCATGGCGTCGGCAATACTTTGAGGGCGTTGTCTGTCCGGACGATGTGACGATCCCGACCGATGACACCCTTGCCTATACCCTCTATCTGGCTCACCGCTGGATCTACAACAAACTACTGATCTGCGAGACTCAGGGTCTTGTGCACGCCCCGCACGGAATTCCCCCGACCGCGTTTCCGGTGTTCAGCAAGCCGATCTACAACCTGCGCGGGATGGGCGCTGGCGGAAAGATCCTCGCGTCCCTAGCGGAGTACGAACGCGAACAGACACCAGGGCATATGTGGATGCAACTGCTCGTCGGCGAGCATGTCAGCACCGATGTGGTTGTCGTAGAGGGTGAGCCGAGGTGGTGGCGACACACGATCGGCAAGGCGCTCGACAGAGGGATGTTTGATTACTGGACGGTGCTGGCAGAGCCGCGGCCGGAGATCGAAGCCTATTGTGGCGCCTGGCTGCGTCGCCATCTCAAGACCTATTCAGGTGCCATCAATTTCGAAACTATCGGAGGAAAGATCATCGAAGCACACCTGCGGTTTGCCGACCAATGGCCTGACCTGTACGGTCCTGGCTGGATCGAGAGCATCGTCGAACTGTATGCACACAGGCGATGGCGCTATCCGGATAAGTACCGGCGGACCGGGTACAGCGTTGTGCTGTTTGGCAGGCACGGTCTGCACTACCAAAAAGTCGATCAGAACGTGGTAGCGGAGCTGCTGACCCGACCAGCCATCTCCAGTATCCAGATTACGTTCCATGAGGACAAACCGCCTGAGGCTCATGCAATGCCCCCTGGCGGGTTCCGGCTCGCGATCATCAACTGCTGGGACCTCGACGCGGGGTTTGCCGTGCGCGAAAAGCTTGCACTGCTGTTCTCAGCGCTACAGAGTGTTCGCCCTTCGCCCGGCTCAGGGCGAAGGGCAAGAGGACTCGCGACTTAAGAACCCCGTTCGTGCTGAGCCCTTCGACCCTTCGACTGCCTTCAGGGCAGGCTTTGCTCAGGACAGGCTTGTCGAAGCATGAACGGGCCTCAGCTCAATGGCTCAAGATCATATGGAATCCATATTATTCCCGAACGTTATGGTGATCCTCGGTGACCCGCGGCTGCCCGACTCATCCAAGATCGATAACCGCTTCAGTCCTGTGGATTTCGAGGCGATCCGTCGGCTCAAAGCAGCCTTACAGGAACTCGCTGATTATCGCTTTACCTATCTCGACAATCACGCCCGCTTGCTGTCCGACCTTCTCGCCAACCCGCCCGCCTTCGTCTTCAACTTATGTGACACAGGCTACAAAAACGAGGCACTCCACGAGCTGCACGTTCCCGCACTCCTGGAGATGTTAGGGATTCCGTATAGCGGAGCAGGACCAACCTGCCTTGGCATCTGTTACGACAAAGCCTTGGTGCGGGCGGTGGCCAGCGCACATGGCGTGCCGGTGCCGGTGGAGACATTTGTCAACGCTAACGTCTCGATAGCCGCTCTCTCTTCTGTTTTCCCCGCGTTGATCAAACCCAATTGTGGAGACGGTAGTGTGGGGATCACTCACGATTCGGTGGTTCATAACGCCGCAGAGGCAAGCGCCTGCCTCGCGCGCTTGCGTGCGAAGTTCCCCGATCGGGACGTGCTGATCCAGGAGTTCCTCAGTGGCCCGGAATACACCTTTGGCTTGATCGGCAACCTGGGGGTAAGGTTTACCCTCCTGCCGCCGCTCGAAGTAGACTACAGCGGTCTCGACCCCCAGCTGCCCCGCATCCTGTCGTACGAATCCAAAAGTGACCCGGAATCTCCTTACTGGACGCGGATCACCTACCGCGAGGCGCGTCTCGATGAACACACGCGCCAACGGTTATTCGGCTATGCCAGCCTCTTGTTCCAGCGGCTCGGCTGTCGTGACTATGCCCGCTTTGATTTCCGCACTGATGCTAGCGGGAACATCAAGTTGCTGGAGGTCAACCCCAATCCAGCCTGGTGCTGGGATGGCAAGCTGAACCTGATGGCGGGATTTGCGGGTCATACCTACGGCGAGCTTTTGCGGCTGATCCTCGAGGCTGCACAGACGCGGGTCGCCGCCATGGGCTCCGTCGAGCCTGTGACAGAGAGCACCCCAGCGGTGAATGACGCTCGCTAAACTAGGTCGCGGGGAATGGTGCGGTCCCAGTCTCGAGAAAAGATGCAGGCGTCTCCTTCGTAGGCTTCTAGCTCTGCCTGCAACTGGAAGGCACCTTTGGTTGCTGACAACCGCGTCCGCGTCTCGATTCTCACCGTCCAGTCACCACGGCGGAGCACAATGGTCTGGACGTTTTCGGCTCGGGCCGATAGGGGGTCTGCTTCATCGATCCAAAAGCGCCTGAGGATCATGTGTCCGACATCGAGGTCGATCGCATGCACCCGAGCGAGCGCTGTGCCGGCAAAATCCCCTCCGTCACCGAGGATTGTATACAGGGTCTCATTCGTGGCGAGATCTCGCTGGATTGTGCGCTGGCACTCCGCCGGATGCAGCGTAGTGTGTGCAGGCGACGGGGCGCACTCAGGTGCTACGAATGGCCTCAAGTCCTCATCCTCGGGTTGTGGTGGTCGCACCGGTAACTCCAGGTGACTGGCACCGGAAAAAACATGCAAGGTCACCGGCTCGGGGGACGGCCACACCATCGGCCAATAGCTGGTTGAGACTGCCACCCGAATTGTGTGCCCGGCAGGGAACGCGTGCGCGACATCGTTCAGTTGTACACGTACGCGGTACCGCTTGCCCGGTTTCAGCGGTTCGGGATGTTCATGACCAGAGCGGTGGGTGAGGTTGAGTAAACTGTAGGTCACGCGGGTCGAGGCACCGGTAGGAGAGACATCATTGAGCCGCACGGCGATCAAGACGTTCGGCCGATCAACGGCCAGTTCCAGCATCACAACCGGCGCGCCGAGGATCTCCAGGCGTTCGTCCAGCGGTCCGAAGTCGAAGATGAGCGACTTGCCATCGTCCTCGCACTGATCCGTTGGCATTTCACTCCCAGCACCAAAATGACACCAGTCGCCGCTCGTGAGACCGGTGGTCTGGAGTGAATGAATATCTAGTTGTGTTTCGCGTCCACGCCCTGCGCCTCGACAAAGGGAGTCAAAGGCGAAACGGTTCCAAACAATTCGCGGTGAGGGCCATAAAGGCTCCGCTACCCAGCGGCCGGAACGCTCCTCAGAGGACGACTGTGGCGAGACGCTTTCCTGCATCCACACGCGGTATATCGGCTCGTCCATGAGCCCACGATCAATGCCTTTCAGCCAATGATCCCACCAACGCACGGCTTCCTGCAGGAAGCCGATTGCCGGTCCCGGCACCCCTTCATGCGGGAACGTATGAGCCCAAGGACCGATCAAGCCCTTGCGTGGCACGGTCAGCCCCGCCAACAGACGGGGAATGGCGTTGGAGTAGGCATCGGCCCAGCCACCGATAGCGTAGACCGGGCACGCGATGCGGCTGAAGTCCTCACAGACCGAGCCGTGCTGCCAATACACATCGCGTCGCTGGTGGTGCAGCCACACCTCGGGGAACAGTACGGCATTGTCAAGGCG
>CAZAYE010000197.1:0-6467 GCA_964489255.1 uncultured Enterobacteriaceae bacterium | reverse complement strand
CTCATAGAGAGATCAAGCGTGGCGAACGTGCGTCATCAAGTTCTATCTCATCAGCCCGGCACATGAGAAGGAGCTACAGCTCAGCGAGTACTGTCGCTGTCGTCACAACTCCGGGAAGTGTTAGCTCTTGGTAAGGCTCGGGGAGCTGAATCACCATCTGTTCAAAGTGGTTCCTGATTGCCGTGATGGAGAGGGTGCAGAACAATATCCTAACTTTCAGACTGAGTGTAATTGCCAGACCTGCTCCTAAAGACAGTCGATGTCAGCATACGGAATAGCGGCATCCCCCACCTTCTTAGGGGCTTGTGGCCCACGTCAACAGTACCGGCATAGGCCACAGGAGCAGATTCGTCCACCCTCTGATTACTCAGATCCATGAGCCAAGGCTGAGTCTACACTCTACCCCGCGATGACAAGAGGCCATGAGAGCCAAGATTATCGATCGTGGTCGCGGGCCAGAAATCGCCGGCACGCGCATCACCGTCTATGATGTCATGGATTATGTACAAAAGGGCTGGCGCTCCGATCAGCTTGCGGGGCTGTTTCGCCTGCCTCCAGAGGACATCCAGGCCGCTCTCCAGTACATCAAGGACCATAAAGAAGAGGTCCTGACTGTCTATCGGCAAATTCTCGCTCGGCACCGCAACCGGCAGTACCCTTCTGCGGTGCAGGCGAAACTCGCCCAAAATCGTCAAAAGCTCCAGGCCAAGCTCGCCGAGGTCCGGGCGCGCCAGCCGGCAGAAGGCGTACATGCCGGCGATCGTGGCCGATCATGATATCGGTCGTGTGCCGTGTCGTAGCGGACACAGGTCTCCACTGATTTTCTAACGGTCGTGCGCCTCTACAAATTACGCAACAAGCACGTACAGCAGCACCAAACAGATAACCATCTCAGCGGTGTTGAGTTGCACTGACCGTTGGTGCAAACGGTCAAACTCAGGAGAGTGGGTCTCGTTTTGGGCCAGCATCGCGTCACGCGCTGCGTTGACCTGTGGCATCAAAATCTGTCTGGCATACCATGTCGCTCCCAACATCGCCACACAAGCCATAGTCATCCAAGGAGCCGCACTCGGCGCAACCAGGCTCGCAAGCGTCGCCAGAGACAGACAGATCAAACCAAAGAGATAGTAGCGTGGGAACACTCGTCGAATCATTTGGCCGGCAAGCTGCGGTTCCAGAGTCCCAAAGACCGTTGGTGCGACCACAGAGGCAAAGAACACCATTGCCCCAAGCCACACCCCAACTGCAATGAGGAACATCACGTTCAACATACCACCCTCCCCCATTCCTGGCTAACGGGCAAGCTTCCACCAGTCAAGCACAGTCGGCGGTTGCTACCCGACCCGTTTCCGTAGTAGCTTCCTCCCAGCCTTTTCCTCCCTTCTTCTGAGAAAGAGAAAAACAGGATAACAGGAGGGCACATGCAATACGCGGTTTTCTACAGTCTACAGGCGCCAGCCGAGTTTGGTGTTACTCCCCAGCAGGTTTACGCCGAAGCCCTCGATCAGATCGCGCGGGCCGATGAGCTCGGTCTGTATCAAGTCTGGCTCACTGAGCATCACTTTATGGATGATGCGTACTGTCCATCGCCAATGATCGCCGCCGCCGCCATCGCTGGACGAACCAAACACATCCGTATCGGTCAGGGAGTCGTACTCCTGCCATTTTACGGACACCCCCTAAAGCTGGCTGAAGACTCTGCTGTACTGGATGTTCTTTCCGGTGGTCGTTTCGAGCTCGGTATCGGCCGCGGCTACCGTCCGCACGAGTTTGCCGGGTTCGGTATCAATCAGAAGCTACGACGCTCAATGACTGACGAAGGCGTTGAGATCATCCGTCGCGCCTGGAGTGGGGAACGGTTCAGTTTTAGTGGGAAACACTACCAAGTGACCGATGCGCGGCTTACGCCAGTACCCGTGCAAAAACCGCCGCGCCTCTGGTTGGGTGCGGGCACCCCAAGTTCGCGCCGCAAGGTTGCTCAGAAAGGGCTTCCCCTGTTAGTCTCCCTCGTCACGAATCTTGAGGAGACAAAAGCTGAGTTCGGGGACTACACCAAGTCACTCCAAGACTTTGGTTATGACCCGGCTCAGTTTCCGCGGGCGCTGATTCGCGAGTTCTATGTCGCAGAAGATTCGCGTCAGGCGTGGGAAGAAGTGAAGCCGTACTTTCTTCACGTCTATCGTAAAGTGTACTGCCCACCGTGGGTGCCGTTCTTTGACACGAATCCCGACGGTTCACGCCGCCGAGTGACCGACCCCAACGATTCATATTTCGAGTCGGAAAATTTCCGCAAGGACCGTCACCTCATCGGCGACCCAGAGTTCTGCGCCCGCGAGTTGCGTCGCTACCGAGATGAAGCACAGATTGAAATCATGATCTTGCGCATGCAGTTCCCTGGTCAACCTCTGGCTCAGGTGATGCGCTCGCTCGAGTTATTGGTCAAAGAGGTAATCCCGCGGGTGGAAGGATAAAATATATAACTGCATGTAGGGGCAGAAACCTGGAAGGGTCTCTTTGGTAGCCTTGCCAGCCTCTACCAGCCTTCAGCTTTAGCGTTTAGACAGCGAGGAGTACATGGAAAAGCTCAGTCACGTAGACGCCCGAGGGCGCGCACGTATGGTTGATGTGGGAGAGAAAGCAATCACTACCCGTGAAGCAGTGGCCAGCGGGGCAGTGCACCTGAATCCGGAGGTGCTCCGCCTCATCGTGACCGGACAAATGCCGAAGGGCGATGTGCTGGCCGTGGCCCGTGTCGCCGGTATCATGGCAGCCAAGAAAACACCGGATCTGATTCCGCTCTGCCACCCTCTCCCAATCTCTTGGGTCAACGTGGAATTTACTCCACGAGAAGCTGAGGGAATCCTCACCATCGAAGCGCGGGTAAAGGTCGAAGGAAAAACCGGGGTGGAGATGGAAGCTTTGACCGCCGTAGCCGTGGCCGCACTCACGATCTATGACATGTGCAAGGCGGTAGACAAAAGCATGGTTATCTCGGACATCTGCTTGCTAAAGAAGACCGGTGGCAAGAGCGGCACGTATGAGAGACCCCGGTGATCATCGCCACACTCAAGCCCGGCCGTGAAGGGCCGGTGATCGCCGGGCATCCATGGGTGTTCTCCGGTGCTATTGACCGCATTGAGGGCGAGGGTCCGGCAGGAACCCTCGCTCAGATTTTCTCGGCTGACGGCAGTGTCATTGGCACTGGCTACGTGAATCTTCGCTGTTCCATTGCCGTGCGGATGCTCAGCCGTAAGCTGGAAGAGATCAACGCGGCATTCATTTACAAACGCCTGGAAACCGCACTGGCCTTGCGGCGCACTGTCGTACCAGCGGACACTACTGCGTACCGTTTAGTCAATGGAGAAGGCGATTTTCTCCCGGGGGTGGTTGTCGATGTATACAGTCCCTTCATTGTCTGTCAGTGCCTCACCGCTGGCGCCGACCGGCTTAAGTCATTGGTTGTGGAGGCACTGGTCGATCTTCTTGCTCCTCGCGGGATTTACGAAAAGAGCGAAGGCAGGGTCAGGCAAGAAGAAGGACTGACAAACGCTGCTGGTGTGTTATGGGGAGAGGAACCACCGGCTCTGACTGAAATCCAGGAACAAGGTGGTCGCTTTCTGGTCAGTATTCGAGGAGGACAAAAGACTGGATTCTTCCTCGATCAACGCGAGAATCGTGCGCTGGTCAGTAGTTTGGCTCCAGGCAAAAGGGTGCTGAACGGCTTTGCTTATACTGGCGGTTTCGGGATTGCAGCAGCCAGAGGGGAAGCGAGGCAGGTCATCTCGGTAGACAGTTCAGCGGCATCTCTCCGCCTTGCTCGCCGGAATTGGCATCGGAATGGTTTGGCGGATGCCCAAGGCAGGTTTGTCCAGGCAGATATGTTCGCTTATCTTCGCGAGCCTCAGGAGCCATTTGATCTGATCGTGCTTGACCCTCCACCGTTCATCCGCCGCCGGCAGGACGTGCAGGTCGGCCTCAAAGGGTACAAAGAGATCAATTTGCAAGCGTTGCGTCTGCTCTCGTCCGGTGGACAGTTGCTTACCTTCAGCTGCTCCCAGCATTTGTTGGCAGCCGACTTTTTTCAGACTGTGCTCTTTGCTGCGGCCGATGCCCAACGGAACGTCCAAGTACTTAAGCACTTAGGTCCTGCTGCCGATCATCCTGTTAATCTGGCTCATCCAGAAGGGGAATACCTGAAAGGGCTCTGGCTTTGGATAGGGGATTGAGATTCCCCTAAAAATATGAGAATATTTGTTGCCAACATCTGTCTAAGATGATAAAGACCCTGAACCACTTTCCTCACTTGCAATCGCCTGTTCAGCATTGTTGATCACTCCTGACACTTTTGCCTTTGGAAAGGCTGAGAAAGCGGCCTTTAGGCAGGAAGTGTCGGGTTTTACTAACCCCAAACCTCTTCTGGTTCCTCACCAGAAGCAGCCGAGAGAAGGAAGACAACATGAGGGTTCGTCCTGCGCAGCAGGAAAAAACGAAGGCAAAGACCAAGCCAGCGACAAAACGGGAGCAAAGCTCAGCTCCGCGCACCTCCCGGAAGGTGGAGGCCAAAGGGAGCGCCGCTGCAACGCCTAAAGCAGCTTCGATTGAGGAGCCCCAGGAAGAAGCCGTCCAGACCTCTCCTACTGCTCCCTCTCTGCTCGTGCCCGCGCCAAACTTTGTCCGCCGCGATATTACCCTGCCAGATGGCACCGTTCGCCCTGGTTGGGAGATGTGGATTGGCGATCACTGTTTTGGCCGTGCCGATAGCAAAGAGCTGTTGCTGGCAAGCTTCGAGCGCCTGCAGAGCCCGCCCGAAAGCTTCCACTGGCGTGAAGTTCGGAACCGGATGCCCATGCGGGGAAGGCCTCGACCCGCCGTCCAGCCTCAGGAAGAAAAAGATGAACCGTGGGGGTGGGGGAAGAAAGAAGAGGAGCCGCTGCTTGAAGCCGAAGAGGCAGAGGGATTCCAAGAACTCTCCTGGGAGACCCCATCGTAACCAATGGCCGAAGGGGTGCATGCTATGCACCCCTTCTCTCACTTTCCTTTATTCCCCCTAATTTGGTCCACAATCTTCACTTTCCCACCGCAAACAGGGCCGCCCGATCCAGCCAGTCCAGCTTGATTGGCGTGACCGTCACAATCAGCAGCCCCAGCTCGCCCTAGAGCACTTTTCCTTTGCATGTACGGAACCCCGTGCGTGGCGCACGCCCCCACCTCTAACTAGATTCCCGCTTTCGCGGGAATGGCGTCATGCCCGCCCTTCGGCTGCGCTCAGGACAGGCTCCGGCGGGCATCCAGGGCCGGAGTTGCGGGTGGGACTACCCGTACACTCATGGGTACTTTGCTCTAGGAATTGGACTTACCAGTACCTTCCTCTCTTGTCTGTATTGCTCTCTACTGACTGGGCGCAGTACATTTACCAGAATAGGCAGGAATTTCGCCAACGGGGGATCAGATGGACAAACGCATCGGCTTCATCGGACTCGGAATTATGGGCAAACCAATGGCCCGCAACCTGCTCAAAGCTGGGTACCCCCTGACAGTCTATAGTCGGGGCCGAAGTGCGGTTGAAGCGCTCATGGCGGACGGCGCAACCGGGACATTCTCGCCTCAAGAGGTAGCTGCACGTTCGGAGGTGGTAATCACTATGGTGACTGATACGCCAGACGTGCGTCAGGTGATTCTCGGAGACAATGGAGTACTGACAGGAGTGCAAGCAAGCGGGGTTATCATTGACATGAGCACGATTTCTCCTACCGCCACACGCGAAATCGCCGAAGTTGCGATAACCAAGGGTGTCCACTTTCTTGACGCGCCGGTGAGCGGAGGCGAAGGCGGGGCCATCGCTGGAACGCTCTCGATCATGGTGGGTGGAGAGGCGGAAGTATTCGATTCCTGCCTGCCGATCTTCCAGGCCATGGGCAAAAATATCATCCATATAGGCGGAACTGGCACCGGCCAGCTCACCAAACTCTGCAATCAGATCGCTGTCGCGGTAACGAACTTGGCAATGAGCGAAGCCCTGGTGTTTGCTGCCAAAGCCGGAGTAGATCTGGAAAAGATGCATCGAGCGATCAGCGGCGGTGCCGCCGGTTCCTGGCAGCTCTCGAACCTGGCGCCGCGTATCTTTCAGCGTGATTTCGCCCCAGGCTTCATGGTCAAGCTCCAACAGAAGGACCTGCGGCTGGTCCTGCAAGAAGCTGATCGCTTGCAGCTTGCCTTACCTGCAACGAGCCTCGTACACAGTCTCTTCAACGCTTTAGAAACAAAAGGGGCAGAGAACGAAGGCACCCAAGCCCTCATCAAAGTGCTGGAACAACTGGCTGGGGTGGAGGTGAAAGTATAAAAATTGCGAAGTGTGGATTTCGGATTGCAGAGGATGAGCTTGCAATGGGAATCAACCTGTTCTTTTGTTTCCCTCTTGTCACTCTGAGCCGCAAGGGAAGAATCTTGACGAAGGCCAGAGATGGTAG
>CAZAYE010000196.1:0-6513 GCA_964489255.1 uncultured Enterobacteriaceae bacterium | reverse complement strand
ATCGTCGGCAGCGTCAGATGTGTATAAGAGTCAGCTACTACCATGGGGACACCTTGCTGTGCGCCTTTGGGCCGAACCGACGTTTTTTGCTTGTCTATCTTGCTGCCCTCAGGCCGCCAGCGGCGGAGCGACTCCAGATACTCCTCAAAGATGACCTCATCCCGCTCAGCACAGCCGATGCGGCGCTGTACGCGGCGAACTCGTTTACCCTAACGACAGAGGGGAGGCACTATCTGTTCATGCCAGCGGGAATCAGCGATACGTTACAAGCCCAGGTGCGCGAGCGCGCGGTTGAACCTGTCCTCATCGATGTCTCCGAGTTTTTACGCAAAGGTGGCGGCGCGGTCAAATGTATGATTGGCGATCTTGGGCCGGAGGATGAAACCGGCTTGACCCCTGAGCGGCGAGTGTTTCGCCACGAGCGGGATTATCAAACGCTTTTCCCTCGTGGAGAAGAACGGCTATAATCAAGAGCTGCTTGTTGGAGGAAGATATGCCGATTTACGAATATCGCTGTAATAAATGCAAAAAGAAGGTGTCGGTGCTCACTCTGCGCGTCAGTGAGGAAATCAATCCTGAGTGCGACCGCTGCGGGAGCAAGGACCTCTCGCGCTTGATGTCGCGCTTTGCCATGGTGAAGTCAGAAGAAGCCCGACTCGACGCACTGGCTGATCCGAGTAGCTTATCTGGCCTCGATGAGAATGATCCCAAAAGCATGGCCCGTTGGATGCGGAAGATGGGCAAAGAGCTAGGGGAGGAGTTCAGCGGCGACGAGTTTGACCAGATGGTTGATGAGATGGAGACGGGGAAAATGCCTGATGATGGCGGTATGGATAGCGGGGATGATCTGGGTGATGGAGGAGGAGACCTCGACTGAGGTGGAGAGGACTTGGTATGCCGACTACTGAAGAGCGGGTGGAAACACTAGAAGAAATCGCGCGCAAGCATGAGCGCTCGATAGAACTCCTGATCCAACTCGTGGAGAACAGCACCCGGGTAGAGCAACAGATTGTCCACACTCTAGAGGACCTGGCCTCGCGATTTGGTCAGATAGAAGAGACGAACCGGCTCTTGGTGACAGGGATGGGAGCATTACAGACAGGGATGGGAGCATTACAGACAGAGCTGAGGGGGGTGCGGACAGAGATGGGAGAATTTCGGACTCAGGTTGGCGTATGGGCGCAGACAGTCGAGAACCGCTTTGATGCCCTCCCTGGAATTATTGCGAAAGTTGTGGCTGATGAACTGCGTCCCGTGACTGCGGCGCTCAACGCCTTACCCGACGCCATTGCCAAAGCCGTGGCCGAAGAATTTCGTCCTCTGCTCTTGCTGCGGGAAGAGATGGAAGCTCTCAAGCTCCGGGTCGAGGCTCTGGAGAAGAAACAGAAGCAATAGGAACTGGCACCGACCTGTGGTTGTTCTCATATGGTAGGGGTGCGCGGCGTGCGCCCTACTGGTCCGCAGGTTCTAGTAGCACTACCGCCTCCGCCATCATCCCTTCTTCGCGTCCTACAAATCCCATCTTTTCGCCGGTTGTCGCCTTGATATTCACGGCGGATGGATCGACCTCAAGCACCGCCGCTAAGCGTTTCTGTATCTCTTCACGGTATGGTGTTAGTTTTGGCCTCTCCGCTAAAATTGTCAGATCGGCGTTGCCAACACAAAACCCGTGCGCTTTGACGAGTTCCATCACACCGCGCAGCAGTTCTATGCTGGCAGCATCTTTGTAGCGCGGATCAGAATCAGGGAAATGGCGGCCAATGTCGCCTTCGCCAATGGCGCCAAGCAAGGCATTGCTGAGCGCATGACAAGCCACATCGGCGTCTGAATGACCGAGCAGACCTTTGTCCCAGGGAATTTCAATTCCGCCGAGAATCAGTTTGCGTCCCGGTACGAGCCGGTGGATGTCTACGCCGTGACCGATGCGAAAACTCATGACAACGTATCCTATACGTTCCAAGCATCATTTGACAGATGACAGCACTCGATGTCATATATCTCCCCAAGGAAAGTTCCTCCACATTTCCCTTCCTGCTTTATCAATGTCTTCTACATGAGCATGGTTCGTTTACCCCAAAAGATCTACTACGGTTGGGTATTGGTCGGAGCACTTTCCCTGGCAGAAATGACTTCGTGGGGAGTGCTCTATTATACCTTCTCGGTGTTCCTTGTTCCCATGCAGCAGGAACTTGGTTGGTCTCGTTCTGCTATGGCCGGAGCGTTCTCCCTGGCGCTTCTGCTCTCCGGTGTCGTGGGAGTACCAATCGGGCGCTGGCTGGACCGCCACGGTCCGCGCCTGTTAATGACTGTGGGGTCTATCGCAGCAACATTGCTTGTCCTTGCCTGGGGAGCAGTCACGGACCTTACGATCTTTTATCTGATCTGGGCCGGAATTGGGATCACTATGGCGTCCGTCCTGTACGAGCCGGCGTTCGCTGTCATCGCCAAGTGGTTTGTTCGCCTGCGTGGACGGGCGCTGACCGTGCTGACTTTTGTCGCTGGCTTTGCCAGTGTCATTTACATTCCTCTCGCTGGATGGTTGATCCATACTCAAGGTTGGCGAGGAGCACTACGCACTCTAGCCTGTATCTTAGCTGTGGGAACAATCCCGCTACACGCTCTGATGCTCCGTCACCGTCCTGAGGATCTTGGCCTGACTACAGACGGTGATGGTCCGTACGTTTCCAACCTTGTGCAATCGACTCGACCGATAACAGAACGAAGCGTTACCCTCGGCGTCGCCGTGCGGAGCCCAACGTTTTGGTGGTTGACGACAGCATTTGTGATGAACGTCATCGGTGTCCTTGCGTTGAATGTCCATTTGGTTTCCTACCTTATCGACCTTGGCTACGAGGCAGGCTTTGCTGCTACCGTAATGGGACTTGTAGGAGTGATGGCGCTGCCGGGCCGCTTGATCTTCACGCCGCTCGGTGACCTCCTGCCACGCAGTCTGGTGACTGCCTGCCTTTTTTCCCTCCAAACTCTTTCGTTGCTGGTCTTACTCTGGGTGCCGGGCAAAGCTGGTGTGTTGGGCTTTGTTGCCCTCTTTGGTGCTGGATTCGGCGCAATCACTCCAGCGCGTGCCGCCTTGCTTGCGGAGTTTTACGGGCCAGCGTCGTATGGCAGTATCAACGGCGTCCTCGCGCTCTTCCTGACTTGTGCAGGAGCTTTGGCTCCGGTTGGTGCAGCCTGGGGTCATGACTTCATGGGCAGTTATGAGCCGGTGTTCTGGGGATTGGTCGTCATGTCGGCTCTTGGGACGGTTGCTGTGGTTCTGGCAGAGAGAAGTGCACGACGGCTGTCATAGGGAAAAACGCCTGACATCTTCCCAAGAGTGGGTCGGGTGTATTGACAGCCAGCGAACAGACAGGCTAGAGATAGAGCCTCTATGGCGACTGCACTCCAATTCGCCTTTTTTCTGTTCTTCTTCGCCTTCTATTTTGCCCCCCAGGGGGCATAATACTTCGCGCTCACCTCTCTTTTCGTTTTCCTTCTGAACCTCAACCTCAGATTTTGCGGAGGCTCGTGTCATGATTGTCAAAATGTCCAAAAGAGCGACTCCTGAAGAAATCGCTGCGATTGAAGAAAAATTACACGGCTGGGGCTACAAAACCGGCAAAATGGTTGGCGAAGAAATCACTCTGATCGGTGTCTACGGCGATATCACCCGGTTACCAACTGGTGAAGTGCAAGAGATGGGCGGTGTTGACAGCCTGATCCCCATCTCAAAGGCGTACAAACGCGTGGCGCAGAAAGGCGCGCCTGGGGACCTGATTCACCGCACGGTTCGTATCGGCAACGTTGAAGTTGGTGGTGACGAACTGGCTGTCATTGCCGGCCCCTGTTCGGTCGAGAGCGAGGCGCAGATCATGGAAGCGGCTCGCATGGTGAAAGCGGCTGGCGCAAAGGCTCTGCGCGGTGGAGTGGTCAAATACCGTTCCAGTCCCTACAGTGGTTGGGAAGGCATTGGCTCGAGTTCCGAGGAAGCCCTGCGCACTGGTCTCAAGCTTATTGTGAAGGCAGGAAAAGAGTTTGGTCTGCCCACCGTGATCGAAGTGCTCGATCAGAATGACGTATCGGTCTACGAAGACATAGGAGTGGACTGTATCCAAGTCGGCGAACCCAATTCGAAGAACCAGGCGCTGCTCAACCGGCTCCGTCATACCTCGCTGCCGGTGATCCACAAGCGTGGGAATTCGTTAGATATCGAGGCCTATCTGCTGTGGGTCGAACGTGTCATGTCCATGGGCAAAGAGAATGTGATTCTGTGTGAGCGTGGGATCGTCAGTCCGAACAAGTATACCCGGAATACGCTGGACCTGGGTGGCATCGCGGCGTTTCATTATCAGTTGTCCTGTCTGCCGGTTGCGGTTGATGCCTCGCATGGGACAGGAATCCGTGACCTCGTCCATCCTATGACTCTGGCGGGGATCATGGCTGGCGCGTCGGTCGTACTAGTGGAAGCACATCCCAACCCCTTGATTGCCAAGTCAGACGGGTTCCAAGGGCTATTCCCCGAACAACTCGCTCATTTAGTGACAGCCTGTGAGCAGGTGTGGGAACTGCGCCAGCGGATTGCGCCGCTGTACACTCCGAGCGCGCAGTGGGAGCGAGAATACGAGGCACGTGTTGTAGTTGATAAGAAGCAGTTCTTCGGTGCGGCGTAAGGGCGTGCTAAACTCTCCTGTACGCTTGTGACTCCCTCTCCCGCGTTGCGGGAGAGGGTTGGGGTGAGGGTCTTCCTGAGAGTGGGGTGACTGTATACCCCCTCACCCTGTCCCCTTCGACTGGGCTCAGGACAGGCCTCTCCCACGAGGGGAAAGGGGACCTGTACCCTAACAGAGATTGTGCTGAAGAGTTAAATTGCATGTCCCTCCGTAAACCTCCCCGTCTCCGCCCTGGCGATCTGGTTGGCGTTATTTCTCCTGCTGCCGCAGTTCAGGTCGAGATCTTGCGTCGCGGCTGCGAGGAACTGGAACGATTGGGCTTTGCCGTTCGGGTGGGATCGCATGCTTTGGATCGTCATCGCTTTCTCGCTGGCACAGATCAAGCCCGGGCTGATGAACTCACCTCCATGTTTCAGGATCCTGCAGTGCGAGCCATTTTCTGCTCCCGGGCGGGGTATGGGTCGGGTCGCCTGTTGCCACTGCTTGATCTTCCTGGGCTGGCGCAGACGCCCAAGATTTTTCTTGGTTATAGTGATGTGACGTTCCTGCTCAACGCGTTTGTTCAGCAGGCCAGCCTGGTCTGTTTTCACGGACCAGCGATAGCAGGCGAGTTCGCTAACGGATTTTCTGCCCGTTCCCTCTCTCATCTGTTCGGCTTACTCATGACGGGAACTGGAGAGGAACACATTGCTTTCCCTACTGTGGTACACGAGGGCGTGGCTGAGGGACGGCTGCTCGGCGGCTGCTTGTCGATGCTTGTGACCACTTTAGGCACACCTTTTGCCTTAGACACGACCGGCGCCGTCCTGTTTATTGAGGACGTAGGAGAAAAACCGTACCGGATTGATCGTATGCTGACCCACCTCAAGCAGGCTGGTAAGCTCGACAACTTAGCCGGAGTAATCTTCGGAGAGATGAACGGGTGTCTGGGTGAGACGAACGATCCGGCCCTACTACTATCCGTCATTGCTGACGTTTTTTCTGACTATGCTTACCCAGTTGGCTTTGGGCTACCGGCCGGACATGGCGGAGAAAACTTGGCTCTCCCGCTTGGTACGCAAGTCCGGCTTGATGCGAGCCAACGACAGCTCACGTTTCTCGAACCCGCCGTCCTGCGAGACTAGGGGACGAGCGAGTCAGTAGCCTACTTGCGATGTGGTCGCCCTGAGTGTAGCGAAGAAGCTCATGGTGGAGGTGAGAAGCTTCGCCTTCTCAGAATGAGGATATTGAACGCGATTGGCTAAGGTCCTGACAATGGATTTCTCTACTGTCGATCGGGAACTGGCCGAAGCGGTCGAGCAAGGGGTCTTTCCTGGTGTGGTGGTGTTAGTGAACCGGGAGGGGACGGTTGTGTACCGCCGCGCCTTCGGCTGGCGTAGTCTGGAACCTACCCGTGCTCCCCTGAGCGAAGAGACCGTTTTTGATCTGGCCTCGCTGACCAAACCGCTGGCCACGACCCTCGCCGTCATGTTGCTCGTCCAGGAGAAGAAGCTACGCCTTGACGACCGCGTCGTCCGGTTTTTTCCTAACTTCGGCGTCTACGGGAAGACGCCCATTACGTTTCGTCAGCTCCTCTCCCACTCTTCCGGCTTGCCAGCCTGGCGTCCCTACTATCGTGAGATCATCGAGCTAGAGGCTAGAGGGAAGAAGGTTGGTTTTATTGGGACCGACAGCGCCAAAGAGTTTGTCTACACCCAACTCCAACGAGAAAAGCTCGATACGCCCCCTGGACAGCAGGCAGTATATAGCGACCTCGATTTCATGCTGCTTGGCGCGACGGTGGAGGCGATCAGCGGTCAGAAACTTGATCAGTACTGCTGGAACAGGATCTTCCGCCCTCTTGGGT
>CAZAYE010000195.1:0-6533 GCA_964489255.1 uncultured Enterobacteriaceae bacterium | reverse complement strand
AGCCGGCTGTCAGCCCCCGTGAGGGGGCGCGGTGAGGGTAGCCGGGTGATTCATCGCCCGGCGAGAGTGGCACAGGGAGTCAAGGCAGTGTACGAATGTTTTGTGGTTCGATTTAGGCAGACAACACAAGCTTCAACAATCCCTTAGCCCACAGATGAGGCTATACTATGAAGTCGCCGGAACTGTACCAGGGCTCTAGCAGCCTTCAGTAGTTTGACCGACCTGACTGCCAATTCACACTCCGGTATCGTGCTGACTCTGAGAGTTGCGATCGAAACGCTCGCGCTGTGCTCGCGCTGTGGCAAGTTCTTCGGGGTCGGTCACTTCTTCCATTATCACTGTCGGCATTTTCTGATCTGCCATGTTGCAGTCTCCTGGTAATCAGGTCTCTTGTCGCCATTATTCTATTTTGCGCTTGGAGAATGGAACCGGCAATTCCTCAGCTCGACCTCTTCTTCGCGAGCTCCTCAATTGCGCCGAGTAGATTATCCACTTGCTTAGCCGTCACCATGATGTGCAGCGAGGCGCGGTTGACATCCCAGCCGATCTCCTCATGGGTAACGTTACGGATATAGATCACATGACGGTCCCACAGAGTGTCTACTAGGGTTGTCGTTGGGACGCCCTTCAGCGTAAATGCCACGAGCGCACAACTCAGTCGCGGATCATCCGCGGTGTAGATGTCCACGCCATCAATCGCGCGCAGCCCTTTGAGAAACCGCTGCGCCAGATACCGATCTCGCGCTTCAACCGCTTCGGCAGTGAGTTGGTTGTGGAAATCGAGCGCCGCATTGATCGCCAATTTCGACGGGTAGTCAAAGGAGCCATGATACTCGTATTTCGCCGCTCCCTGGCAGGCTTGCGCCATCGTCTCGGGCGGTGGTTTTCCGTACATGGTTTTGCCATTCACCGGACCGGCGTACAGCGTCGGCCATACTCGGTCCAGCATCTCTTCTCGCACATAGAAGAAGCCCGTATACATCGATGCGAGTATCCATTTGTGACACGGTCCCGCATACATGTCGCAACCCAAATCGTGCAGGTTCAGCTGCAGCATGCCTGGAGATTGTGCGCCATCGACGAGCGTGATGACGCCCCGGGACCGAGCCAGCGCACAGATCTCTTTCACAGGCAAGACGCAGCCGTCGGTGTAGTTGATATGGCAGAAGCTCAGTAGCTTCGTTTTCGGAGTGATGGCCGCCTCAAACGCTTTTAAGATTTCATCCGGACTCTTCGGTGGATGGAATTTTCGGTCAGCCAGGTCGATGACTCGAACGGTCAAATTTTCCCGCGCTGCGCGCAGCATGATGGGATTCCCACCGCAAGGATGATCGTGGTTCGTGAAAATGATTTCGTCACCAGGTTTCATATCGACCCCGAACGTCCCGAAAACCATCCCTTCTGTGGTATTGCTCGTGAAGGCAACCTCTGATGGTTTCGCGCCGACGAACGCGGCCAGTTTGCTGCGCAGCATGTCAAGGAAGTCTTTGTTACAGCCGGTCTTGGTAAACCCAAAATAGTCGGCATTAACGCTGTTCAGTGCGTCGATTTGCGCCATGTGGACACTGCGCGGCGACGGTCCGCGCGTGCCCGTGTTCATGTATGTTAAACCCTTGCGCAGCAAAAATTGGCTGGCAACGAATTCCCAGTACCGTTCATCATCAGGGGCAGCCCCCGTGCTCAAACTGCTGAGAGATGGAGCTGGCAAGGCAAATACGTTTGCGCCGAAGGACAGAAACGCGGCACTACCGAGGAGACCACCAAGGAAACCGCGGCGGGTGAGCCGTCGCAACTCTCGCGGATCCTCAAACCGCGGGTCAAAATTGAGGATAGGACCTTCGAGGCTCATAACCAACCCTCCTGCAAGAATTTGGCAGACTCCCGTACTCAATCGCAACAGTGGTACACTTTCCAACACGACCCGGCAGTACTATCATTCTGAGCGCAGCAAAGGGGACTCACGGTGACAGCCCTGGGGTGCCAATCTTTTGTGGTCTGATTTAGTCCTACCCTTTCGGCAATCGCAGCACGCGCTCGCCGATGATGTTGCGCTGAATCTCGCTCGATCCGGCCGCGATGGTGAGCCCACGCGCTCGTAGTGCACGATAGAGCCAACGCCCGTTTTCCACTCCCCCAGGCGAGCCTCGCTCAAGTTGCGCATACGGACCGAGTAACTCGTCCGCAAACATCGCTACGCGCAGATTGAGTTCGGTCGCGTGCAGTTTGCCGAAAGAACTCTCCGGTCCCGGTACCTTGCCATTGAGTTGGGCAGTGAGGGAACGATAACGGCTCAGTCGCAAACACAGTGCTTCGGTGGCAAATTGCGCTAGCTTCTGACGCACATAGGGATGTTGCGCCGCGGGCATGCCCGCAAATGCGACGTCTCGAGACAGAGCAATGAGTTCATTGATGGTGCGCTCTACTGGATGACGCGTGCCGCCGGAGACACGCTCATACATCAGAGTCGCGATCGACACCTGCCAACCTTGGTTGAGTTCTCCAACCAAGTTTTTCCGTGGTACCCGGACGTTATCATAAAACACTTCGTTAAAATCGGAGTCACCGGTGATTTGCACCAGCGGCCGGACTGTAATCCCAGGGGTGTGCATGTCCACCAGCAAATACGAGATCCCGCGATGCTTCGGCGCGCTGGGGTCGGTGCGCACAAGCAACACTTGCATGTGGGCGCGGTGCGCTAAACTGGTCCATACTTTCTGCCCATTGATGACAAAATCATCACCATCGATAACCGCACGGGTTTGCAATCCGGCCAAGTCCGAGCCAGCTCCAGGTTCGGAATATCCCTGACACCAGATCTCTTCGCCAGTGAGCATTTTGGGAAGGTAGCGACGACGTTGTTCGTCAGTCCCGAAGAACATCAGGGTCGGACCGATACGGTCGAGAGCAAGCTGGTTAGCACCGTAGAGCGGCAGCCCCAGACGTAAGACCTCGTCTTGATAAATTGCCTGCTCGACCAAACTGGCTCCTCCACCACCCCACTCTTTCGGCCAATGGAGCGCCACGTAGCCAGCTTCATGAAGGCGACGATGCCACTCCAGTATTTTCTGCCAACGGGTATCGCCGTCCTCATCACGTTCAGCAAGCGGATCGCTGCTATCGCCAAACACTTCCGCTTTGTTATGCTCTAACCATTTACGTAAACGGACACGAAACGCTTCTTGCTCTGGAGTGTCACGGAAATCCATAGTACGCCTCTCAGCTACAGACAAGTCTCAGGCAAGTCTGGGACAAGTCCCAGGCAGGTCTAAAACAAGTCGCAGACAAGTCTAAAACAAGTCTCACCCAAGCCTCAGGCCAGTCTAAAGCAAGTCTTTAGATTCGTCTGCGACTGGTCTGCGACTTGCTTTGACTGGTCTGCGACGTGTTTGCGACTGCCGACTCGATTCTCGTTCCCTTTAGGACGCTGTGACCTCTTTACTCTCCTCGCTCCTTTTTCGCAAGAAAATCTCCGAGCCAGAAACCGTCTACCGCTCATACAGTGGGATTGTCGTGCGTCATAGAACCGCTATTTATAAAAAGTGAAGGAGAATGTCAGCGATGGTGAGTTTCCAGCCTACGGCAGAGCAGCAATTAATCCGTGAGACCATCGCCAGTTTCGCGAGGGAGCAGCTTCGACCGGCAGCACGAGAGGCAGATGAGACAGGCCTGATCCCAAGTGCACTGGTACAGCAGGCGTGGGAGCTAGGTCTGGTACAAAGCACGATTCCAGAAGCGTTCGGTGGCGCAGGAGAAACTCCGTCCGCGGTTACTGGCACCCTCGTGTGTGAGGAACTCGGCTGGGGGGATTTGTCGATTGCACTACACATTCTGGCACCGCGACTGGTAACTCACCCTGTCGTTACTCTCGGCACCGCTGAGCAGAAGCAACAGGTACTGCCTGCTTATGTCGGTGGGACCTTCAGCGCTGGGACGGCAGCGGTGATAGAGCCCCGCTTTGGCTTCGATATCAACGAGTTGGCTACCATTGCGACCCGCCAAGAGAGAGACTTCGTGCTCAATGGCGCAAAATGCTTCGTCCCGCTCGCCGCAGAATCACAGCACCTTCTGGTATATGCGCGCAGCGAGGACGGACTCAAGGCTTTCATCGTACCGCAGGGAACTCCTGGTCTCACCGTCACGGCACGTGAGAAACATATGGGCCTCAAAGCGGTTGCCACTTATGAGATGACACTAGAAAACTGTCGCATGCCAGCCTCAACCCAACTCACAGGAAACCTCTCTACTATTTTGAATCGCTCACGCATCGCCCTGGCATCGCTTGCCGTTGGAGTGGCGCGTGCTGCTTTCGAGTACGCTCGTGACTACGCGAAAGAGCGGCGCGCCTTCGGCACTGCCATCGCCCAGAAACAAGCGATTGCGTTTATGCTTGCCGAGATGGCGGTCGAGATTGACGCCGCACGATTGCTAGCGTGGGAGGCTGCGTGGAAGATCGACGCCGGTCAAGATACGCCAATTGGCTCGCTTTCCCAGGTCACCCGTGAAGCATGCCTGGCGAAAAACTATGCTGCCACTATGGTGCTCACGGTAACAGACAATGCGGTGCAGATCCTGGGCGGCCACGGTTACATCCGTGATCATCCGGTCGAGTTGTGGTTACGGAACGGCCGAGGGTTTGCCGCATTTGAAGGATTGGCGATTGTGTGAATACGGCTCTTAGCTGTCAGCTATTAGCTATTAGCCAAAGAAACTTCGGGAGAGTCAAAATGCTTAGCTACCAACTTCAGCCCTGTCTTGCTAAAAGCTAAGAGCTAAGAGCTAAAAGCTAAAAGCTCTTTGGAGATTTCCATGATCGATTTTTCTCTCTCCCCAGAAACTGAAAACACCCGTACTATGGTCCACATGTTGGCAGAGTCCACGATGCGGCCGATCGCCCGCGAGTATGACGAGCGCGAACATGAAAAGCCGATGGAGTGGATCAATCTAATGTGGAACGTCACCAAAGGAATGGTCAGCCTCGGCGAGGGCGAGACGACGACGACCAAAGGCGAGCGCAAACCATCCGAACGCCAGCTCCGTACCGCTGTCCTTATCGAGGAACTTTCATGGGGTGACGCAGGATTGTATCTCAGTATCCCCAATTCCGGTCTTGGCGGTGCGGCTGTTATGGCTGCAGGCACTCCAGAGCAACGCGAGCGTTTCCTCGCACGTTTTCGTGACGGCGAACCGAAGTGGGGCGCCATGGCTATCACTGAACCGGGGTGTGGTTCTGACTCCGCTGCCATTACCACCACCGCGGTGCGCAATGGCGATCACTGGGTGTTGAACGGTACGAAGATTTTCTGCACCAGCGGCCTGATGGCCGTCGAGAAATCAGAAGGATTCGTCGTCGTCTGGGCGACGGTAGATCAATCAGCGGGTCGGGCTGGCATCAAGGCGTTCATCGTTGATCATCACACCCCTGGGATGACCGTCGCCAAGGTCGAGAACAAACTCGGCATCCGCGCCTCCGACACCGCCATGCTGGTGTTCGAGGACTGCCGCATCCCGCTCGACAACCTTCTCGGCAGCCCTGAAGTACAGCAGTCTAGCGAAGGCTTCAAAGGCGTCATGGCAACGTTTGACGCCACCCGCCCGATTGTTGCGGCCAGCGCGATCGGTATTGGTCGCGCGGCGGTCGATTTCGTCCGCGAAGCTTTGGCGAAGGAAGGCGTCACCATCCGCTACCACGTCCCACCAACCAAACTGACCACAATCGAACGCGACTTTATGGCGATGGAAGCCAACCTGCAAGCCGCGCGACTGCTCACTTGGCGGGCAGCGTGGATGATGGATCAAGGGATGCACAACAGCTTGGAAGCGTCGATGGCCAAGGCCAAAGCAGGCCTCGCGGTCACGCAGGTCACGCAGAAGGCGGTCGAGCTCCTCGGTCCGCTTGGCTACTCACGCAAGCTGTTGTTGGAAAAATGGATGCGTGATGCCAAAATCAACGACATCTTCGAAGGCACCCAGCAGATTAACCTGCTGATTATCGCACGTCGGATTTTGGGGTATTCGAGTAAGGAACTGAGTTAGGGTGGCGTCATAGAGTGGGCCCTGCCCACCCCACTCACTTCGTTCCTTATTGTGCAGCAGGGCGGTAACCCATGAGGGCTGATCGCTGATTTTTCTGTATGAGTTCCGTCCGCACAATCCACGCGCCATCAGCCAGCGCCTTCATCTTGCCGCGGGCAGCAGTGCGGGAGCGCGGGATCATACCGCAGTCGGTACACGGATAGAGGTGATCGGGTGAAACGTGTTGCATCGCCGTGCGAATGCGCGCAGCGACTGTCTCGGGTGTCTCAACTTCTTCCGTGCCTACATCGATGACCCCAACCATTAGATCTTTACCCTTGGCCTCAGCGAGCACAGCCGGGTCCACGCCTGAGGCCGCACACTCGACCGAGATCATGTTGATCGCGCTGGTGCGCAATAACGGCAGGGTGCGCCAATAGTGACTCCAGTCCGTGTTCTTGGTCTTCCACTGGAGCACCGCTGGCACGCCGTAGCCGTAACAGATGTGCACAGCAGTCTGG
>CAZAYE010000194.1:4083-6542 GCA_964489255.1 uncultured Enterobacteriaceae bacterium | reverse complement strand
ATACTCGTTTTCCGGGACTTCGGTGCTATGGAAATAACGTTCGTAAATGCGCCGGGCCTGGCGCCGAGAGGGCTCGCCAAAGCGTAGCGAGCGTAAATAAGCAGTTTCAAATTTGACTGCGATGGCACCATCGGTCTTCAGTCGCGCCAGGCTCTCACGTACGAATTGTAAGTATCCGTCAAACCTCCGTGGCTTGCCACCCGCCTCAACTTGCTCGAGGTACCGTTTCAAGAGCTTCTCTTCTGAGGAGAAGAACAACTGCAAATCGGCATTCATCTTCTTGTACACGCTATTGTTCAGCGGAAAGAGATACGCATCAATGAACGCCACCCATTTGAAGCGTTGGCGATCGAGTGGAGTGCTGGTCATGCCCACGCGATTGGCAAGAGAAATGGCGATGCCGGCTTTGTCGAGCACTTCGTTGAAGTAGGCGATACCGAGAGTGGAGCGCTTCTGCTGTTTGAGTGCGGCTAACTCTCTGAGATGGTCGGGTGAAAGATCAGTGTAGGGGTAGTCGTACAACACCTGGAGGGCTTGAACATACTCGGGATTGGTCGACCGCAGGCGCAGGGGGAGAGGGAAAGACTCCATCGCCGCCAGCCCGGCTGGCTCGAAGGTCAGCGCATCCATTTCAGGATCTCCAGGCAACGCCGGATGCGCGTGGTTATCGATAATGCGGATCTGGCGGAGCGCGGTGAGCAGACGTTGGAAAAGCGCGTCAGACTGGGCTGAAGGAGCAAGAGACTGAGCGAAGGCCACCTCAGCCCAGGCAAACGAGAAAAGCAGAAAGAAGAAGTACAGCACCGGGCCGGCTATAACACAGAGGAGAGTCTAGAGTCTAGGGTCTGGAAGTCTAGAGTCAGGAAAGCTGGGATACTAACAAGACGAAGGGGCTGTAAACCAGAGAATGTCGAGACATCTTTTCCCATTCCCTAGTTCCCAGCCCCTAGTCCCTAACCCTCTACACAGAAGGTCGCCGTTTATGCCATTCAGTCGCTTGCTCGTAGGCGTAGCCGGCTTGCATCACCATGCCTTCTTCGTCGTGCCGACCAATGAGCTGGAAGCTGAGCGGTAGCCCCTCAGTGCTGAAACCGCAGGGCACCGAGATGGTCGGACTACCGGTGAGGTCAAAAGGCGCGGTGTGGCGGAGTAACGGTCTCGCACTCTCACGTGACAGAACTCCTTGGGGAGAAAAGTCTTTGAGCAGCATTGGGATTGTTGGCATCGACGGACACAGCAGCAGATCGACTTTCTGTAAGATATCATCGAGCATGCGGCGGATTCTCTGACGGATGACCTGCGCCTTGGCATAATCGATGCCGCGTATTTTCGCGCCATCTCCCAGAAACGCGCGGAAGGTCGGACCGTAGTCATCCGCTCGGGAGGGATACCACTGCTCATGGGCAGCGGCAGTTTCAGCGGCGCAAATCGTGTACCAGATGTCGGTGGCCTCATCGATGGCCGAGACTTTTACTTCCTGAACGCTGGCGCCCAGGTCCTTGAACACTGCCGTGGTCGCGAGCACAGCTTTGCTCACCTGAGGATCAACCCCTGCCGTGCAATACGCCTCGTCCACACCAACCCGGAGGCCTCTTACCCCGTTAGAGACGGTATCGAGATAGTCACGTACGGTTACACGTCGAGTCGTCGGATCTTTGGGATCGAATCCAGCGATTGCCCGTAAGATGACTGCGGCATCGACAACGTTCCGGGTCATCGGACCGATGTGGTCAAGTGACTCACCAAGAGGAAAAACGCCGTAGCGACTCACTCTGCCATACGTCGGTTTCACACCGACGATCCCGCAAGAGGCAGAGGGAAAGCGGATGGAGCCACCGGTATCCGATCCAAGCGACCCAAAACATAGAGACGCGGCTGTAGCAACCCCTGCCCCGCTCGATGAAGCACCAGGCCAGCGGTCCGCCGCCCAGGGGTTAACTGGCGGGTGTATCGAAGGATGGTAACCAGCTAGAGCAAACTCAGTCATGCCAAGCTTCCCCACCAGCACGGCCCCCGCGGCATTCAGTTTCTCGACCACCGTGGCATCGTACTCAGGTACCCAATTCGCCAGGATTTTAGAGGCGCACGTGGTACGAATCCCCTTGGTGTAGCACAGGTCTTTCACGGCGATGGGCACACCATGCAGTGGTCCACGGTAGGTTCCTTTGACAACCTCTTGCTCAGCCGCACGCGCTTGCTGAAGCGCCAGATCTGAGGTGACAGTAAGGTAGCTATACAGTTTACCGTCGAGCGCAGAGATGCGATCAAGCGTCGCCTGAGTCAGTTCAACTGGTGAGACTTCTTTCTTTTTGACGAGCCCAGCAACTTCAGTCAGTGTCTTGGTGCAGAGTTCTGCAACTGTAGCCATGGTTAGTCCCTCCTCGCTTTTCCCTTAGCACTTTCTCTGAGGAAAGGAAAAGCTACAATGCGTTGAGATGGCTTACCACCCTGCCCTGCTC
>CAZAYE010000194.1:0-4073 GCA_964489255.1 uncultured Enterobacteriaceae bacterium | reverse complement strand
CAAAGAATTTAACTCTGGTCACTACTTCGAGGCGCACGAGCATCTGGAAGAGGCTTTAGACGAGGTCGAAGGCGATACGGACGCCTGGGAACTGTTCGTGGGCCTCATCCAGGTCGCTGTGGGCTACCACAAGTGTGCTTCAGGGTATCCAGGTGGGGAAAAGATGCTTGGCCTCGGGTTGGAGAAAGTATCGCCGTTGCCGGACGTGTGCGCTGGGGTGCGCTTAGAAGAACTGCGGCAGCGGGTGCGAGAAGACCTCGCGAATAACGATAGGGTAAAAGAGCGACTGCAGAGAGAGCCGCCGCGGATTATGCTCGTGCCGGCAAAGTAAATCGGTGCGCGAAGCGCACCCTACCTCTCTTTGATAACGCTGAGTGCTCCTCACACTCGCAAAATCGCTCCGCGCTCTGCCAGACACCGCTGTAACCTCTTCACGTCCACCAGTTTAGGATCAATCCCGCCGCGTACCGCTAGAGCTGCGGCGGTGCCAGCCGCTTCGCCGGTCGCCATGCACGGTGGGATCTCTTTGGTCGCATGATGGACACGGTGATCAACCGAGATGCAGCGCCCGGCGACAAGCAGATTAGAGAATTCTTTTGGCAACAGCGAGCGATACGGAATGTAGTAGAGTGCCTCATACTTCGTCCAGTGGCCGGTAATGGCAATGACATCGTCACACGGCTTATCAATATCATCGCGGCCAAGCAGGTACTCTCCAACTAAGCGCCGACTCTCGGTGATGCCGAGTTGATCAGCGATGTGGCAGAGATGCGCCTTGGCAAAACCGGGGATCTTCTGGCGGAGCCGATCGACCTCCTCCATCACCCGCTTACGGCATTCGAGTTCAGCATAGGTCAGATCATCAGGATCGGTCGCATCAATCTTGCGTGTCACCCGCTCAGTCGCTCCCCACGGCAGCAAGACCTTTCCCTCACCAATGGTGTGGAAAAACCACCCGCCCTCTTGGATCGCAGCCCCAGTATCCTCGACGCCGCCCATGCAGAACCACAGCCAAGGTAAGACCTCTTCTTTTTCGTAGGCTGCACCAGCCGAGGTGAAGACGTCGCCATCACCGCTCGCGTCAATCACTACTTTGGCAAGGATAGCAAAGCGGCCAGCCTTACTCTGGAATGTCACACCGGTAATCCGTCCATCCTCGACTAACGCATCGCAGGCATACGCGTGGAGCAACAGCCGCACTTTCGCCTCTTCGGCCATCTGGTTGAGAGCAAATTTGAACTCTTCGGGATCATACGCCACCGAGTAGCGCACCCGGTGTGGTCCATGGCCCCAGACGAGCCCCCACTGTTGGTCACGGTGAATCAGCGCTTGGTCCTTGCTGCCCCATTCCGCTTTTGACGGGAAGTATGCAGCCCCACGGCTCGCCACACGGTCTGTCACTTCTTGACACAGGCCACCAACCACCTGCTGGCCACGGCCGTCGTCAAGCGTAAGCAACAAAATGATGAGTCCACCAGTTGCCAGGCCCCCAAGATAGCCAAGGCGTTCCACTAGGATAACCTCAGCACCATTACGCGCCGCAGCGACTGCTGCCGACACCCCAGCCGAGCCGCCGCCGATGACCAAAACCTCAGTCTCAGCCTTGACTGGTGTTGAACGCGGTCGTTCTTGGATAAAGCCGTGCATATTAGGCATCGTCCCCTCGCAAGGCTATTGGCAATTAGCTATGAGCTGTTAGTCGGGCAAAGAAAAAACAAAAGCTAAAAGCTAACTGCTAATAGCTAAACGCTCATCTACCACATCTCCCTCAGCAGCCCCAGCAGCGCTTCTTCCGCACCCTGCTGCCGATGCCACATGGCGCTCTCTTCGATCACGGCATGTGCCACAGCCGGAAGTTCGTTTTCTTTGGCCCCGACCTCGCGTAATCGTCGAGGAACGCCAAACGAATCAATGAACACCTCCACCGTGCGTGCCGCCTCAGCAGCGACCTCTTCGGACCTCCGACCATCAGTCTGGATGCCGAACGCTTGGGCGATCAACACCTGCCGGTCTAACGTCTGCGGCGCGAGAAAGCGCATACAATGCGGGATGGTGATGCAGGAAGTAATACCATGCGGGACATCCCAGCGAGCGCCGATCTGATGGCCGAAGATGTGGCTCAGGCGTACGCCGACGTTCGCCAAACCAAAAATGGACATCCAGGCCGCCACCTGGCACTCACCGCGGGCTTCGAGGTTCTTCGGTTCTTTCACGGACAGGGGCAGATAGCGATGCAGCTTACGGATCGCCTCCATAGCCAGGACGTCGGTCACTGGCTGTGGGTTCACCGACCACAACGCCTCAATCGCGTGGTCGAGCGCCTTAATACCGGTCGAGGCCCATAGTTGGGTCGGAGTCGCTAGGGTCACTTCAGCATCGAGAACCACAGTCTTGGGCATCATGCGTTTGTCCGAACGCACGGATTTGACCCGGGTTGTCTCATTCGTAATTCCAGCAAAGGGAGTAAATTCACCAGCCGAGAGCGTGGTCGAAATCGCAATCTGCGGAAGCGCGTCCTGAGGTTGGTCGCCCAGGAGTTCAAGCGCGACGATCTTCGCTGCATCAACCGGGCTGCCGCCGCCGAAGCTGATGATCAAATCAGCCTGCGCTTCGCGGGCCCGGGCAACTGCCTCAGTAACTGTGTGGCTAGGCACGTGCTGCTGACAGCCGCTGTAGGTGCCGACCCAGCGATCCTCAAGCAAGGTCTCTAGCTTGCGCACCAAGTCAGTCTTCGTGGCCAGCGTTTTGCCAGTGAGAATGAACGCCCGCTCTTTGCCGAGACGGTCGATCTCCTTGGGCACCTGGGCTAGCGCACCAGCACCGAAGATGACTTTTTCTAGAAGTGGAAATTTGTATTCGCGGATCATGAGTCCTCCTTATTGAAGCTACCAGCCCTTGGCTGGTAGCTGACCGCCGCTTCGTTGCTCATTGGCGGTGATTATCCTGTTCGCCCGCGGTGTTTGTCAATCGGCACAATCGGCCCGCCCCACCAGGGCAACCACCGAGGGTTGCCCTTACACCTTGCACGACTGATCGTTCTCCGTCACAGTGCAGAACCGGGAGGTGTAAGTATGAGACGTGTCGGAGTAGCTGTTCTGGTTGTCTTCGCCTGGATCTCGGTCACAGCAGCCGCGGACATTGACGAAAATAAGGTTATCGATCTTACCTATGCGTTCGACGAACACACCATCTACTGGCCGACAGCCAAGCCGTTTCAACTGGAGGTTGTGTCAGCCCAGAAGACCGCAGCCGGCTACTGGTATGCAGCCAACAACATCTGCCTGGCCGAGCACGGCGGTACGCACATGGATGCGCCGATCCATTTCGCCGAAGGCAAACGTGCGGCCGATGAGGTGCCCGTCCAGCAGTTCATCGGCCCAGCCATCGTGATCGACGTGCGCGCGCAGGCTGCGAAAGACGCGGATTACCGGGTCACGGTCGCCGATCTGGCAACCTGGGAGAAACAACACGGACGGATACCAACAGGGGCGATCGTGGTGATGCTCAGCGGTTGGGGGTCCCGCTGGCCGGACAAAAAAAAGTATCTTGGCACAGACCAGCCTGGAGATGTGGCGAATCTACACTTCCCCGGGTTCTCAAAAGAGGCAGCAGAGTTTCTCGTGTCGCAACGCGACATCGATGCCATCGGCGTAGATACTCCGAGCATCGACTACGGCCAGTCCAAGGACTTTATCGTGCACCAAATTATCAACGGCGCAGATAAGCCAGGACTGGAGAACATCGCAAAGCTGGAGAAACTGCCGGCGAAAGGGGCAACGCTCATCGCACTGCCAATGAAGATTGCCAAAGGCTCCGGCGGACCGGCACGGATCATTGCCCTCCTCCCCTGAACAGCACCCCAGAAACGGAGAATCGGGGAATCGGGGAATCGGCGAATCAAAAACCTTTCTCCGGTTCTCCCCGTCTCCGTTTCTCCGTTTCACCGATTCTTTTCTCATGGTATTTCATTCAACCGCTCCCGGAGCTCATCGAGCCGCGAGCGGACGTAACGAATCTTTTCCTCGATCGCTTGGTGACGCTCGCGGCTCGATGAGCTCCGGGAGCGGTTGAAT
>CAZAYE010000193.1:0-6547 GCA_964489255.1 uncultured Enterobacteriaceae bacterium | reverse complement strand
GGTGATGGTGAGAAGCCAGAAACGCTAGGACTGCCGGTGAGTAAAGATGCCACTGACGCCCTCGCCGCGGCTATTTGTCACCTCCATACCTCGCGACTGGCCGATCGGATACAGGCGGCGGAAGGAAGAGCGTTCTATAAGGTGCAGGGGCAACGTTCATTGCGAAACGTGCTATCGAAAAAGACCGTTGGGCAACTCCTGGCCGCCACACGCAATAGAGGCAATTCATAAATTGCCCGTCTTTTATTCTTGCTAAGAGCTGGGAGCTAACTGCTATTATGATTGCCCGTCTGGCTGGCCTACTCGAAGAGAAAACTCCTGACCAGTTGGTGGTCGATGTCAATGGAGTTGGTTATCAAGTGTTCGTTTCTCTGCAAACCTTCTACCGCTTACCTGCTCTTCACGAACGGGTCGCCTTGCGCGTGTATACGCATTTACGCGAGGATGCGCTCCAGTTGTACGGCTTCCTCGAGGAAAAGGAGAAGGCGACCTTTCTGCTCCTCAAAGGGGTGACTGGCATCGGTCCCCGCTTGGCCCTGAACATCCTCTCAGGTATCCCAGTGGACGAACTGGAGGGAGCCTTGCGAGCGAGTGACGTGACCCGGCTCGTCGCCGTGCCCGGGGTGGGGAGGAAAACCGCTGAACGCCTTGTCGTTGAACTGCGTGAGAAAGTCGGGGCTCTCGAGGATGGCCATCTGGGCTTACTGGGGGAACAAACCCCGCTCTCTGCTGAAGCAGTGTCGGCCTTGGTGAATTTGGGGTATCGCCGGACTGAAGCTGAGAAGGCGGTGCGGGATGCCCTGCGTCGGGGCGTGAGCGCTATTGCTGATCTGATCCGTGAAGCATTGCGGAGTCTGAGCGCATGAGCAAGAAAAAGTCTGCTCTCGACTATAACGAGGGCTGTGAAACTCCTCTGCCGGTAGAGCCGGAAGAGAGCGAAGCCTTGCCCGAGGAACACGGCTTCGATGGGTCCTTACGTCCGCGTGACCTCGATGACTATATCGGACAGGAAGGCATCAAGCAGAATCTACGTATTGCTATTGATGCCGCCAAACAGCGCGGTGATGTATTGGATCATCTGCTCTTTTGCGGCCCGCCTGGGTTAGGCAAGACCTCTCTGGCGCATATTATTGCCCGGGAAATGGGGGTTGCCATTCGGGCGACCACCGGCCCGGTGATTGAGCGCCCTGGGGATTTGGCCGCTATTCTCACGAACCTGAAGTCGGGGATGTCCTGTTTATCGATGAAATCCACCGCTTGAATCGGGTCGTGGAAGAGTTCCTCTACCCGGCCATGGAAGACTTCCAACTCGATTTGGTCGTGGGCCAGGGGCCCTCGGCCCGCACGATCAAGCTTGATTTGAAGCGCTTCACTCTCGTGGGCGCAACCACACGATCTGGACTGTTGACCTCACCGCTGCGCGACCGCTTCGGCTCAACCTTCCGCCTGGATTTCTATCAGGTGTCTGAGCTCGAACGGATCATTCGCCGCTCCGCGAAGATTCTTCACGTGGAGATTGATGCCAGCGGCATGGCGGAGATTGCGCAACGCTCGCGCGGGACCCCACGCATTGCCAACCGCTTGTTGCGTCGAGTGCGGGACTTCGCCCAGGTCAAATCCGTATCTCTTGTAACACGCGAGACCGTACGAGCTGCCCTCTCGCTCCTCGAAGTTGATGAGGTAGGGTTCGATAAAATGGATCGTGCGCTCCTCCTCTCTATTATCGAGAAGTTTAGCGGTGGGCCGGTCGGTCTTGAGACGATCGCGGCCGCTATCGGCGAAGAGAAAAACACGGTCGAGGATGTGTACGAACCCTATCTGATTCAAGAAGGGTATCTCCAGCGCACTTCGAGAGGTCGTATGGCGACGCTCAAGGCCTATCGCCACTTCGGCATCACCCGGCCCGGGGACGAAGGCCAGGACGAGTTGTTCTGAGCATATTCGACAATGACGGAACTCGGCAAAATCCTGACCCTGTTTGGCGGGCTGCTGGTGCTTATCGGCGTGCTGCTGACGGTGGGAGGAAAAGTTCCCTGGCTCGGGCGCCTGCCGGGTGACATTTTCATTCAGCGTGACAATTTCTCTTTTTATTTTCCTCTGATGACCAGTCTGCTGGCGAGTGTGCTCTTATCGTTGCTGTTTTTCCTCTTGCGTCGTTGAGAGAAGAAGCGCGTGACAACCCACGAGCATCATAACGTGCCGAGTGAGCCCAGACGCCGCCAACGCTGGGAAGGGGCTATCATTCTCGCTACTGCGCTGGGGGTTTTCCTGTTTGCCACTCTCCAGACGCGCCTGCCGCAGATCAGCGATAGTCACAACTTAGTGAGCCACATCATTTTCGTTCTCCTCATTGACCTCAATATTATTCTTTTGGTCCTCCTAGTGTTCCTGGTTGGCCGGAACCTGGTTAAGCTCTTCTACGAACGCCAACGCCGCCTGCTGGGCTCGCACCTGCGTTTTCGCCTGGTGCTGGCCTTCGTCGCGATCTCGCTCTTTCCCGCAATCCTGCTCTTTTTCATCGGCGTCAGTTTTATGACCAGGTCGATCGACAATTGGTTTACTGTACAAGTTGAAGGTGCGCTGGAAGGGTCCCTCGAAGCGGTGAATGCCTTCTACGGTCACTTGGCTGACGAAGCGCTCTTCTACGCCCGCGATCTTGCCGCGGAGATTGCCGACGGCGGATTGAACGAACCCAAGCGGCAACGGATGTTGCAAGAACTCGTCGAGGAGAAGCAGCGAAAGTTTCATCTCGGGCGAGTCGAGATTTTTTCTAGTGCGCGCGATCTGTTAGTCAGTGTTGCGCGGAAGGACATGCCGGCGCGTGAGCAGAGCGGGAACAACGCTATCCTCCTCGAGCAGGTGCTCCGTAACGAAGAGGTCCGTGAGGTGCGGCCGGTGGGCGAGGCCGAAGTAGTGTGTGGCGGGGCTCCGATTGTCGCTCATGAGCACGTCATCGGGGCGGTGGCAGTGGAGTACTTCGTGCCCCAAAGCGTGGCCCGGCAAAGTGCCCAAGTCGCCGGCGCGTTTCGCGAGTATCGTTACCTCAAGGTTCTCAAGCAGCCGATCAAGAACAACTACATCATCACCATGGCGCTCGTTACCTTGGTGGCGGTGTTCTCGGCGATCTGGATTGGTCTGTTTCTGGCAAAGAAAATCACTGTACCTCTTCAGCAACTTGCTACCGGGACGCGTGAAGTTGCTCAGGGTCATTGGACTCATCGCATCGCGGGTGAAGGGGAGGATGAGGTCGGCACCTTGGTCGCTGCCTTCAATCACATGACTGCCGAATTACAGCAGAGCCATCAGGAACTCGAAGAACGCCGGCGCTACATGGAAATCCTCCTGACGAATATCAACGCGGGGGTCGTTTCGCTGGACCGCTACGGACTGCTCACGACCGTCAACCGCGCGGCCGAGCGTCTGCTCGGAATCCAGGCCGCTGAGGTGAGAGCGCACGACTATCGTGAGGTGTTTGCCGCAGCCGAATTCAATGAAGTGAGACGAGTGGTGCGCGACCTCCTGCCGCTGGAGTCGCGTGGCTACGAGGAGGAGATCCGGGGAAGCCAAGGGCAGTTCAGGTTGAGCCGCGATGGGCAGGTCCTTTCCTTGTTAGTCTCTGGCACCTCGCTGACCGATGATCGGGGCGAAATTCTCGGCGTCGTTTGCTTCTTTGAAGACGTCACGCAAATCGTGCGGGCAGAGCGTATGGAGGCCTGGCGTGAGGTCGCCCGCCGCATTGCGCACGAGATCAAAAATCCGCTGACCCCCATCCAATTGGCTGCTCAGCGCTTGCATCGGCGCTTTGCCCCGCAGATCACCGAGAACAGCGAAGTCTTTGCCGAGTGCGTTCAAAGTATTGCCCAGGAGGTCGAGGCGATCAAAAAACTGGTCAACGAGTTTGCCTCCTTTGCCCGCCTGCCCGTTGCTGACCACCTGCCGCAAAACCTCAATGTAGTGGCGCAAGAAGTGATTGTCCTCTTCGCGGAGGCGCATAAAGACCTCGATTTTATCTTTATGCCAGATCGGACGCTCCCCCTTTTGGAACTTGATCGAGAAGGAATGAAACGCGTATTCCGGAACTTACTGGACAACGCGGTTGCTGCTTGCCGGTTGGGCACGAAAGGGACCCCTGGGCGTATTGAGGTTACCACTCGCTATCTGCGCTCTCTGGGCATCGCCCGCCTCGAAGTAGCGGATACTGGCTGTGGCATTCCGCCGGAGGTGAAGGACCGCTTGTTCGAGCCGTATTTTTCGACCAAGAAAGAGGGCACCGGTCTGGGCCTTGCCATTGTGGCGACGATCGTGGCCGATCACCAGGCGTTTATTCGGGTCCGTGACAACGAGCCACAGGGCAGCCGATTTATCATAGAACTTCCGGTGCGTAGAAGTGAGCAACGTGCTGCGGCCGGTGTCGATACCGCCACACTGCCGCTGACTGGGACTGAGGGGCCGAGATAGGGAGGATGGTATGGATGGAACGATTTTGGTCGTGGATGACGAGGCAAAAATTCGCGCGACCCTCCGGGGAGTGCTCAGCGACGAGGGGTTTCGCGTCCTTGACACCGATGAAGGAACCAAGGTGCCAGAGCTGGTTGCGACCCAGCGACCACATCTCGTGATCCTCGACATCTGGATGCCCCAGATGGATGGTATTGAGTTACTGGAACAGCTCAAGGCGCAAGAGCCTGAACTGCCGGTCATCGTGATCTCCGGACACGGGACGATCGAGACGGCGGTCCGCGCTACCAAACTCGGCGCGACCGATTTTATCGAGAAACCGTTCTCTCTCGATACGTTGTTACGCTCGGTCTATCGAGCGATGGGACGGGAAGCGAACAGTAGTCTCAGTGGAGGGGAGCCCTCTGCCGTGTCAGCTCCGCTGTCCGCCCCCCTCCGTACTCAGTCTCAGACACGCGCACGGACAATCAGACGGAGCGTGGTGATTCAAGGACAAGGCCTGCATTCGGGCGTGCGCACTGGCGTTATTCTGCATCCCCTCCCGCCAGGCAGCGGTATCGTGTTCAGCGCGCTTTCAACAGAAATAGCGATTCCCGCCACGGTCGAATACGTGCATTCCACGGGATATGCAACGAGCCTCGGCCGTGACGGTGTGGTCGTGAAAACGATCGAACATCTGATGTCTGCTTTACATGGGTATGGGATTACCAATCTCCTGGTAAAAATGCAGGGAGAAATTCCGATTCTGGATGGCTCAGCCGTGGAATTTTGCCGGTTGCTGGAGAAGGCGGGGATCACTGAGCAGCCCGAACAGGTCGCAGCGTTGCACCTCGACCGGGCCTACAGCGTTGGCGAGCCAAAGTCGGGGAAGTTTCTCTGCGTCGAACCGGCCGATTGCTTCGAGGTCCACTACTCTTTGGTCTACCCGGAACCAATTGGCCGTCAGGAGTATGCCTATATCCATCGGAACGCTGGAAGTTACCGAGATGAGATTGCTCCCGCTCGGACGTTTGGTTTTGTAAAAGAGATTCACGCCCTAGAGGAGATGGGCCTAGCCAATGGCGGACGTCTGCACAACTGCATTCTTATTGGCGAACAGGGAGTAATTAATCCCCCTCTGCGCTTTGCCGACGAGTTGGTTCGCCACAAAATTCTCGATCTGATCGGTGACCTCTACCTCTTGGGACGGCCGCTCTGTGGAAAAGTAACAGCTTGCCGCACTGGAC
The DNA here is from genome assembly GCA_964489255.1 of uncultured Enterobacteriaceae bacterium. Classification (GTDB taxonomy): domain Bacteria; phylum Desulfobacterota; class Binatia; order Bin18; family Bin18; genus CAZAYE01. Next base: position 863 of record CAZAYE010000193.1, on the reverse strand, counting down.
ACGGGGACAACATCGCCCTGATGCGAGCAATTCAAGAGGGGATGGGTTTGTGGCACGAAAGAACCCTGAATCCGAAATCTCCAAGCCGTAATGGGGGACTCTATGGCTCTGGTGAAACTCATTGACGAAGCCGAAGCCACCGGCAAAGTGAAGGCTATCTTTGATGACATCAAAGCCACCAAAGGCATCGAGCGGGTGCCGAACATCTGGCGCGCCCTGGCGAATCATCCGGAGCATCTGAAGGTGACCTGGCAGAAACTGAAAACTCTCATGCGGCCAGGCAAACTGGACATGCTCACCAAAGAGATCATTGCCCTGGCAGTCTCCGTCACCAACGGCTGCGACTATTGAATAAACTCCCACGCCGCCGCCGTGTTGCGGCTCGGACTCGACAACGAGGGTTTGGGAGAAGTGATTGCGGTGACGGAATTGTTCAACGGCATGAACCGTATTGCCGACGGCTATCAGATCGAGCCGGATGTAAAGCCGCTGATGGACTGAAACGGCCCTCACCCTAACCCTCTCCCGCAAGCGGGAGAGGGGAATTGAAAAGGAGAAGAGAGTTCCTACGGCGTCACCCGCTCCAGCATGCGCGGAAACGGGATAGCTTCACGCACGTGATGGAGGCCGCAGAGCCAGCTCACCATCCGCTCGACGCCCATGCCAAACCCGGCGTGTGGGACCGAGCCATAGCGCCGCAAGTCCAGGTACCACGAGAACGCTTGCTCGGGTAACTGGTGGGCGCGGATCTTCCCTGCAAAATGGCGAGGTCGTCTTCGCGTTGACCGCCACCGATGATCTCGCCGTATCCTTCCGGCGCAAGCACGTCGATGCACAGAGCGACACGCGGATCGTCAGGATCC
>CAZAYE010000192.1:0-6551 GCA_964489255.1 uncultured Enterobacteriaceae bacterium | reverse complement strand
TGGTGGAGCAACGCGCGTTCATCCTGATTGTGTGACCGCGACCACAGCAGCGGCCCGCCTTCTCGACTCACTCGGTCACCAGGTCCAAGAATCATACCCTGCCGCGCTTGACGATAGTCACGAAAGGTTTTCGTTCATGTGGACTCTCATCACCAGTTCAATTGCTTCGGCTCTTGACCACTGGAGCAAGAAGATCGGGAAGCCAATTGGCCCTGACGACGTCGAACTGCACAATTGGACGATCGCGGAGGTCGGCCGCTCGCGCTCTGCGATCCAATACATCAATGCTATTGAGTGGCTTCAGGCAGACACCCGCCGGGTGGCACGTTGGTGGGACGAAGGCTTTGACTTGCTCTTAACTCCGACGATCGCCGAGCCACCCCCGCTGCTCGGGCAATTCGTCTCGACTCCTGCTGAGCCGTTGGCTGCCGCACGACGCGCGGAAACCCTTATTCCCTTTACCCCTCCGTTCAACGTCACTGGCCAGCCTGCGATCTCGTTGCCGCTCTACTGGAATGGTGAGGGGTTGCCCCTCGGTGTCCATCTGGTTGCGGCTTACGGACGGGAAGACCTGCTCATTCGCACTGCCTCCCAACTTGAGCAAGCGTGGCCCTGGGCAGATCGCCGCCCACCAGTTCACGCATAAACAGGAAGAGGAGAGAAGCCATGCCTCTCAATTCAGCTACCGTTGGAACTTCAGGAGAGCCAATCGTTCACGAGATCGACGCCCGCTGGATGATGGCGTATGCCGCGGGGCTCGGAGATACGCTGCCGTGTTACCTGGATACCCGGCGCCCTGAAGGAATTATTGCCCATCCTCTCTTCCCTGTTTGCTTTGAGTGGCCGGCTATTCTAGGGATGCGCGGGCATGTGAGCAATGCGCTGCTCACGGAAGATGAGCGCTTGCGTGCGGTGCATGCGACTCATGACCTCATTATTCACCGCTCTGTGCGACCAGGTGACCGAGTCACTACCCGTGCAGTAGTTGTCGGTGTTGAACGGCGCAAACCAGGGGCGTATCAGGTGACGCGTCTTGAGACAGTCGATACTACCGGAGCTCCCGTCTGTACCACGTGGCAAGGAGGACTATACCGGGAGGTTGAGGTGGCAGGTCCGGATCGACCTGCAGATGATGCACCTGCGCCGCCGGGTCCGATAGACACGAGCAGACCAGCACGGGCTGAGGTGAGAGTGCCCATCTCGGCGCTCGCCGCCCATGTTTATACTGAGTGTGCGCGCATTTGGAATCCTGTTCATACCGATACCGCCATAGCGGAACGTGCTGCACTGCCGGGCCTTATCCTCCATGGAACGGCTACACTCGCTCTCGCGGTCTCGCAGATTGTTGAGTTAGAGGCTGGCAATGCTCCAGAGCGGGTACGGCGAGTCGCCGGCCGTTTCAACGCGATGGTGCTCATGCCATCGGAGATTACCGTGCGCATTCTCTCCTGTGAGGCAACCTCAGGAGGAGACGCGGTGCGCTTTGAGGTGCACAACGCCGAGGGAGCGCTTGCCGTGCGCGAGGGGTTGGTCGTGTTGCGCGCTTAAGGAGGACAGACCCTAGTCCTGAAAGATTGGCTCTTTTTGTTTTCCGGTGGCATAGGCCGCTGGCCTGTTGGAGTGAGCCAATACTACCAAAGCGGACTTGGTATGAGCAGTTCGGTCAGGTGTTCTTCCTAGGAGAAAAATCATGGTTAAAGGCATCTATCATATCAACATCAACGTCACTAACTTTGAGCGCTCGCTGGAGTTCTACAAGTTGCTCGGCTTTAAGGTGGTGCGGGACCTAGGAGAGGGAGGCAACAAGTATTTCGAGCGCGGGTTGAGGATTCCTCATCCCATAGGGAAGGCGGCACTCCTGCAGATCGGAGATGAACGACGAGCAACACGCATTGACCTTATCGAATGGAAGAGTCCTAAAACTGAGGGAAAACCTTATTCGCACCTGTATCATACCGGCATCTGTCGGGTTGCCTTGGCCACAGACAACTTGCAGGAGATTTGTGACAAGGTCAGAGCTGTGAACATGGAAGGAGTGGAGTTCTTCTCTGAGCCACAAGTCATGAAAAACCGTGACGGCACGAACTCGTCGTTTGTTTGTTTTACTGACCCAGACGGAACGGTGATTGAGCTAATTCAGTTCAAGTAGAAGCTATTAGCAATGAGCAATCAGCTCTTTGTATTGAGTGCCGAGCAGAACCTTGATAGGCGTCCCTTTCTGAAAGTAGACGGCGAGAGTAAGTATGGCAAAAGTGTGGTTTGTGAGGCAACAAAATCGTCTTGTGGCTTTGGGAGGCCGGCCGGCCTATGAAGGGCCGTTGGATTCGTTGATTTGGCCGTTAGACATTGGTCTTCACCGTTTTTACACGGAGGGACCGCTGTCCCTGGACACCGAACCGCTCCCCGAAGAGTTTGCTCAGGAGGACATGGTGCTGGTAGAGGTGACTCCGCAGGACGTGTCTCCAGGAACAAACTATCAGGTCGGTTTCTATTCCTCTCCGTATTCCCCTAAAGCCGCCATTGCCCGCTTGGGACCCCCTACTCAGACTAAAAGCCCCTAGAGCGGTTTGCACTCGCATGCGTCCCCTATACTGAGCCGCGCGCGTCAGCAAGCGGCCCGTAACCGCTCCCTTACGGTCGCGGCTCGGATCAGACACTGCTCTCGCTCAGAGCACAGGATGACAACAGGTCTCATCCGAGTGAAAGTTGCTCTAACAACACCACCTATTGTTAGCTGGTTCCTCTCGAGTGGGCTCGGGACAAGCTGCGGTTCCCCTTAGGATAGGTTTGTCAAAGGACGACCTGTGGCGAATGCGGCCGCAACGGCCCGTCGTTGGATCTTACCCGTGGCCGTGCGTGGGATCTGGGTGACCAGATAAATGGTCTTAGGGACTTTAAAGGCGGCGAGCCGCTCGCGACAATAGGCGGCCAAATCCGCCTCACTCGCCTCTCCGCGTAAGACCACTGCGGCTGCGACTTCTTCCCCGTACTTCGCATCGGGAATACCAAAACATACCGCTTCGGCTACAGCAGGGTGCGTCAGGAGTGCGTCATCAATTTCCCTCGGGGAGATCTTTTCTCCACCACGGTTAATAAGCTCCTTCAAGCGGCCGACCAGGGTGAGGTAATCTGCCGCATCAAGAATCCCCTGGTCGCCGGTGCGAAACCAACCGTTCGTGAACGCGGCAGCATTGGCTGCGGGATTGTTATGATAGCCACGGGTAACGTTTGGTCCCTGGATTACGACTTCTCCCTGAGACCCTACCGAGAGCAGGGTTCCTGCCTCATCCATGATCGCAATTTGCACGCCGGTGCCACGGCCGACTGAGCCTGGTCGGCGTGGGTCGGGCGGCAGGGGGTTAGAGGCCATCTGATGGGCAGCTTCGGTCATGCCGTACGCCTCGAGCACCGGGCAGCCAAAACGCGCTTCCAGACTGGCCATGGTTGCCGGTGCTAAGGCTGAACTGCATGAACGGATGAAGCGTAAACCGCTCGTCCCTGGAGCTGGGGCGCGGTCTTCGTCGGCACGAGTCAGTAACACTTGGTGGATCGTGGGGACAGCGGTGTACCAAGTTACGCGGTGCGCTTTAACCGCTGGCCAGAACGCACTGGCGCTGAAGCGGGAGGGCACAACCACCGTGCCACCTGAACGGAGCGTAGCCAAGGTCGAGGCGACGAGCCCATGCACATGAAACAGGGGCATTACGCACAGGGATACGTCTCCTGGGGTCAGGGCATAGGTCGCAGTGACGTTAGCTGCGGAAGCGAGGAGATTAGCATGTGAAAGCGGCACGCCCTTGGGTCGGCTGGTGGTGCCACTGGTGTGCAAGAACAGCGCTACGTCGTCCGACTGCGGGTCAGTCTGTTTGTATGGCAATGGAGAGGCACCGGCAACCTCAAAGCGGACTTGGCCATTAGGGGAAAGCAGAGTTTCAATCAGCAACGTTCCTGCTGGCGCGGCTCCTCGGGCTTGTTCTCCACCTCCGGGAGGGACGATCAGCGCCTTCGCTTCGATATCTTCCAGGTAGAAACGGAACTCTTCCGCCGTGTACGCTGGGTTCAGCGGCGCCGCTGTGGCCGCGGCGGCGGTAATGGCCAAGAAAGCCGTGATGACTTCGATACCGTTGGGCAGAGCCATTGCCACCCGGTCGCCGCGTCCCAAGCCGAGGGTCTGTAGGGTGGCAGCTAAGAGCTCGACTTGATTGCGCAGAGAACTGTAGGTTACTGCCGGTCCACCTTCAGGCAGGACAAGAGCGGGATGGGAAGATTCGCCGAAAGTAGGGAGGTCGCGGAGTGTGGTGAGCTGTTGAGTGTTCATAGCTTCACTTCTAATACGGTTTCTTTTTGATGGCTATCCATATGAATGTTATGAATGTTCGCCCTTCGACAGGCTCAGGGCGAGCGGATCAGTATTCGCGGATAAAGAACCGTTCGTGCTGAGCTTGTCGAAGCATGAACGGCCCTAGGGGCAATATCTAAGAATCATGGTGGAGTCCGTATACCTCTATGGGCTCTTGGGCTTCTTGTCAAACATCCAACCGCCCAGCTTGCAGAGGCTCGGGTGGGGTGGTAAGTGCTACCCATCTCACACAGGAGGGTGGTGATGAGCGAAGAAAAAGATCTACTGAAATACGCATTTGAGGGTACGCCGACCGTTTTTCAGACCCTGGCTGGCCAGCGAACCCATCGGGTGTTCAAAGGCTTTTCTAAAGACATTTCACAACCCGAGGTACATGGCGGTACTGGCCGTACCCTTGAGATGAAAGGCCCCTGGTTCGTCCCCGGTGTCACGCCTCTTACGTGGGAAGGGAAGGACCTAGCTGAGGTCGAGCCTCTCTCAGAGTTAGAAACCGCCCTGCTCCTCTGGACGGCCTGTGGTCCCAATGGCATTGTTGGCGGGGACATTGGCGTCAACGAGAACCTCTCGACCATGGTGTGCATGGCCGGCCGCACTATCCCTGGTCCGTGTAACGATGCTGCGGTGAACATTATCTTCGCTAACGACGATGGCACCTTCCTGTACAAGCCGACCTACCACCGCGAGCGTCCAGTAGAGATCGAGACCGAGGAAGACTATGAGAAAGTGCTCAAGTGGTTCCGCGAAGGCACGATCAAACTGTCGGACAAACGTCCAGACATTGACTGGTCGGTGATGCCAGGGCGGCCCTTAGGTATTTACCAGGTCAACTCCAACAAACCCGGCTCGACTGTATTCTTCCCAGTCTGCGGCATGGCGCATGAGCTGATTAATTATTACTTCGCCGGCTTCGAGTTTCTCGGATGGTATCTCGTCGACGAAGAGACACTGAAACCGGCGGGCATGGAGAGGTGGGTGAATGACCCGCACTATGCTCTCAACATGCCCTTCACCATCCGTCAGTACGAAACCTTCTTTGCCCTGACTGAAGCGAATCCAGTGGGCATGACGGTTCAGAACATTCGCTTGGCGGCGGAGGCCATGGGGTTGGGGAGTTGGAACCATTCCACCAACATGGACCTCATCTTTGGTGGCTTCGACGCGGTCGCGCGAGCGGTAGGCATGAAGGAAGATCAGTTCACCCATACCAAAGGGCTGGGCTTTACCTACTCGACTATCAACGGCGGTAATAACTACGTTGGCATTCCCGGCGTGCTGGAAGGCAAAGGGCTACCGGCGCCGTGGAACAAAAGTCCGGAAGCGGTGGTTGAGGAGATTTTCCACGACAAGTACAAGCAGGGCCATTTTTTCTCCGAAGGGACCGAGTTTTTCCCGCTCGACAAAGGACCGTACAAACCGGAGGTGCTCGAAGCTATTCGTAAACACCCGAAGTCCCGCATTGCTGAGTGGTGCGTAGAGGCAGCCAAGGCGGTGGTCCGCTACTGCTTCGACAAGTGGGGTCGCTACCCAGTTTATTTCAGTGACTTTCAGAATCCCTACTTCATGATCGAAGTCGGCCACGTTGATGAGAAGTATTACGATACAAAAAATATCCCTGGCTACGTCAACCAGCGCATTCGCAGTCATGACGGCCGCTGGCATCAGAAACTGGCGGCGGTCAGGAAGGCGGCGTAAGCAAAGAAGAATCGGGGAATCGGAGAAACGGTGAAACGGAGAATAGAAAAATTTGCTGCCGTCGCCGTTTCTCCGTTTTTCTTCATCGGATCAGCCACTTATCTGGCTCATCGATCATGCGGACAAGTTGACTAAGAATCTGATCATAGGCTGTATCAAGTTCTTTGGTCGTTGCGTCATCAAGATAATGGCACTTGCTGGAGAACTCAATCCATACTTGGGTTTCACAAGCCTCACTTTCAGCGTCGCTCAATTTCGCAACGAGGGCTGCTTTATAGCGTCGTTTCCGCCATGCTTCGGCAATGTTGGCACAGACAGACCGCGAGGCCCGACGCATCTGATCGACCATGGCATATTTCTCTTCTGGCGGAAAGTTTTTCGTTAGTTGAAATATCCTCATCGCAGCTTCCATCGCACCTTGATACACCCGCAGGTCCCTATAGCTATTGATCCTCTCCGCCATTCTCCGGTTCCCCGATTCTCCGATTCTCCGTTTCAG
>CAZAYE010000191.1:2134-6564 GCA_964489255.1 uncultured Enterobacteriaceae bacterium | reverse complement strand
GTACCGAGGCGAGCCGCTGGATTGACGGAGCCATGGGCGAGTTACGCATGACCTATCGTGCGTTTGGGAATACGACCTCTAACAGCGGACAGACCTTCTCGGGGTTTGGCCTGTTGTTGAGCAAGAACACCACTGCCATTAAATCTCTGCAAGCTCAGGTCGAAGTTGTGACGGCGCAGGCGACGAACTGCGCGGGTAATTCTGCGACCACGCTGAGCCGAGCCGGGCTCCGCGGCTCCTTCTTCAATACTAGCTCTTCCATGTTCAGCGACAGTGCCGTCAACGATGTGCATGCGTTGCTCTTCCTCAGGCGTATTCCGACCGATGCGGCCAACGGCTTGCGGGTGCTGGCGCAGGTCTTCCGCTGCACCAATCAGTTATGCTCGCAAGTCGATTCGCTGAAGCAAGCTGACTTAGGGGCCGCCACTACGGGGCAGTTGATCCAGCTGCAGATAGAATGGGATAAGCCGAACAAGCGCTTTCTCTTTCAGCGCGGGACCAATGCGAAAGTCGCTATTTCCTACGGCTCTTTGTCGCATGCCGCCGCTCCGAGCTTCGCGTTTAAAGCGCTGGAATTAGCCAATTCGGCGGAGAACTGTACGACGACGCCCCAACCGGTAGGTTTCATGGATACCGTTTTTGACAATGTCCGTGTCAACCAGTCTGCCAATCCATAAGCAGCAGGAGGACGCTGTCTCCCTCCATATCTCAGAGTCTGGACTCTCCCGCTCCTGCACACGCGTGAGGAAAACAGTTGTGCCGCAAGGCCAGGACTCCTCGCGGGTTCTTTTCTTGCTTTTCTCATCCGTGTAGGTAGTATGTCCCCCCATTGTGGTGGCAGAAAAGATAGTGCCTTCCAGGCTGTAGAGTAGAAATTTAGTGGCCAGGAATACGGTCTTCACGTTGACAAGCGGGCGCTCCGGAACCATGTTCCTCTGCGGGCTACTCCGACACAACGCCCGCAACTGCCTCGTGGTGCGCGAGCCGTATCTGTATCCGGGTAACCCGACGATGTTTGGCCTCCCCATCTACGACCACCTGGCGGGGAATCTGGATGCGATCAGAAAACTAGTCAAGCAAAAGCACGAGACCATCAAAAGATATCGTTCGGCCGTCTATATCGAAACCAGCCACGCCTTTCTCAAGTCGTACTGGGATATTGCCCCCGAGTTTTTCCCGCAAATGAAAGTACTCCACTTGATCCGACATCCCCTCGAAGTCGCCCGGAGCGAAGCGAACCGGGAAACCCTCGCACACCGCTGGAGGTTGCCCTTTTGCCACTATCGTGGGAGAGACAGGCGGAAGTATTTTCGCTGGGCTCTTACTGGCCGAGAGCCCATCTTTGGCAGCTTTGACCTGGAGCATCTTACCCTGTTTCAGCGATACCTCATCCAGTGGATCGAGATTGAGAATCGGGCGATCGCGTTCTTAGGCCGTTTTCATATGACGTCATCCTGCATGACGCTTCACACACCGTGGGAGTTGAAAGATCCACAGGTGATCTTTCGACTCCTTCACTTTCTGAATCTCAAGCCTATCTCGGAGAGGATACTCCTCACCGGTATTCAGAACCGCACCCCCGGCAAGCCTACGGTCGTTGGAGATGAGGAGAGGCGCCAGGGTCGTGAGGTCGTGGAAAGAATCCCGGCACGCTATCTTGAGATCTTTCAGCACGCGCCTTATACAAGCTGCCAGTGGAGCGAGTTACTGCAGAAATGAGGGCAGCTCGGGATCGTACAATGGAAGTGCGCCAGGTTGACCGCATGCCCGTCTGGCAGCACTACTATGACGAGGACGGCAAATTGATCCGGGAGGTGGCTTTTTCTGAGTACAAAACGATGGACGGGCGGCTCATTCCCACGCGCCTGGTCATGCGCCCCGTGGACAAAGCTGGTGAGCAGACCGTGATCATGGATGGCAACGTCACCTTTAATGCGGCGATCAGCCCGGACACGGTTTCCCTACGCAACCTAGAGCAATGAGCCGGCGCATTCTCCAGATTGCTTGGCGTAACTTGTGGCGCAATCCTAGGCGTACGCTCATCACCATGGCTGCTATCGCTCTTGGCTATGCCATATTGCTCCTCTTTGCCTGTCTCCTCGAAGGTTTGCTTCAGCAAATGATTAAAAATGGCACCAGCCTTGGTTTGTCTCACATCCAGGCGCACGCGCCCGCCTACTACCCTGATCGTTCCATTTACGACACGCTGGGTGGGCGCGAGGGAGCGGATGTTGATCGGCTGCTTGCTGCTATCACTGCCGACCCCCGGGTCCATGCCGCTTCTCCCCGCGTGTACGGCTACGGTCTGGTCGGCTATGACGACCGCTCCGCTGGGGTAGAAATCCTGGGGGTTGTTCCTGAGCAAGAACAGCAAGTTACTACCTTGCACCTGCATCTGGTAGCAGGGCACTGTCTCGCTGAACAAATCCCAAAGGGAATCGTCATAGGAGACAAACTGGCCAAGGCGATTGGTGCTACTGTGAGGTCAGAAGTTGTCCTGTTAACCCAGGCGGCCGATGGCTCGATGGGGAATGACCTGTATACTATCCTTGGTATTTTTCACACTGGACTGGAGGCGGCGGATCGCAGGCTGGTGCTCATGTCTCTGTCTGCGCTGCAGCAGCTCTTAAGTCTGGCACCCGACAGGATCCATGAAGTTGGCGTTGCCCTTGCCGATGCGACCGAGGCTACGGCGGTCGCTGCCGCGCTGGAGGCGCAACTGGGTGAGACCCTCCCCGTTCGCGTGCGGGCCTGGCCTGAACTGGCGCCGGAACTAGCCGAGTACGTACGGCTGCATCGCAGCGTCTCCTTCGTCCTCTTTGCTATGGTCTTCGTGTTAGCGCTCGTTGATATCATGAACACCATGCTCATGGCTGTTTTTGAGCGTACCCGGGAGTTCGGTATGCTCATGGCCTTGGGAGTGCGTCCGGTCCAAATCGTTGGCTTCATCCTCGCCGAGACAGGATGCCTGGTGGGGGCCAGCTTGGTTTTAGGCGGAGGAATCGGGGTGCCATTCCTCTGGTATCTTGAGGCACATGGCTTGGACCTACGCAGCTTTATCAGTGAGATCTCCGTAGGTGGATCGGTAGTGGATCCCCTGTGGTACGGTCAGCAGGATTTTCTTGCTTACGGTCAAGCGGCTCTGGGGCTGGCCGTCACCGCTGTGGTGTCTGCCTGCTATCCGGCAGTGCGAGCGGCCCGCTTGCGGCCGATAGAAGCTATTCGTAAGGTCTAGCGGTGGCAGGGGTACTGCTCTTAGTGAAGGTCGGCTGGCGCAACCTATGGCGCAATCCCCGACGTACCTTGCTGACCGCTCTGGCTCTGGGTCTGGGGCTTGCCCTGTTGCTCATTTCCTTGGGCATAATCTATGGCAGCCGCGAACAGAAAGTTGCCAACGGGGTGCAACTCGGTGCGGGGCACGTAGTCGTCCAGGCAAGAGGATACCAGGACACACACGCTCAAGATCTGTTACTCTCGTCCCGGATAGTTTCTACGACCAAAGAGCTTTTGCATGCGCAGGCTATGAGGGGTGTCCTGCGGGGGATAAGCCCTCGACTCTTAGCCTCTGGTCTGCTGAGTTCTGCGATCAATTCCTCTGGGGTGGGTATTGTCGGAGTGATACCAGCAGCAGAGCAGTCGCTTTCATTAATTCCTCAGCGGATCATTGAAGGAGCGTATCTGCATGACGCCAAGCCCACTGGCGTTGTAATTGGTGTCGAGTTGGCGCGCAAGCTCGCGGTGAAGCTCGGTTCCAAGGTGGTGCTTACGACGCAAGCGGTTCGGCAGCCTGACGCGCAAACGGCAGACAGGATGGAAGGAGAAATGCAGAGCACACTGCTGCGGGTGACGGGGATCTTCCGCACCGGCCTGCGTGAGATCGATGCGTACACGATCCACTTGCCCTTGCCCGACGTACAGACCCTCCTCGGAGCGCCAGACCAGGTGACACAGGTGGCTATCTTTCTTGCGCAGGCGAGTGACTCGTCGCCGGTGGCGAGGCGCTTGCAGGAGCGGTTAACAGAGGTTCCGGTTGAGGTCCTGACTTGGCGGGAGTCTCTCACCCAGTTGGCGCAGCTTTTCTGGTTGGACGAAGCCTTCAATTATGTAACGGACGGCATCTTGTTAATAATGGTAGGTCTAGGAGTTCTTAACACCCTTCTTATGGCCGTGCTCGAGCGGCATCATGAGTTTGGTGTGTGTGCGGCCCTGGGCCTGCGGCCCAGGCAGCTTGCCGGGATGATCCTGTGCGAATCACTGATGCTGACGGGAATCAGTCTTGCCCTAGGCCTGATACTGGGCCTAGGGATTCATCTGTATTTCGCTGCCTTCGGGCTGGATCTCCGTTGGTTTGTCGAAATCAACCTGCCAATTTGGAAGGTCTTTGACCCGATCTTCTACTCGCGTTTAAGCCTGGGGCAGATTGCCTGGTC
>CAZAYE010000191.1:0-2124 GCA_964489255.1 uncultured Enterobacteriaceae bacterium | reverse complement strand
GGTAATGCTCTCCCTTTACCCGGCGCTGAAGGCGGCGTGGACGGCACTACCTGAACTCTGAACGGCGCGTGGAGAGAACTTCAATGTCGGTCGCCATTACCTTGACGAGGGCAAATGACCGGCGGTAAGACGATCCTCTTTGCTCCCGCTTCGAATATCCTCTTCCACGTTGTGCGGTGCCTGGAGCTAGCGCAGGAGTTACGACGGCGGGGGCATCGCATCATCTTCGTTGGCACCCGTCGGTATTTGCAAGATCCTGTCATTACCGCCGGGAAGGAGTTTGCGTATTACGAGTTGCCGGACTTCGAGACCGAAGAGGCGCTGGGAATCCTGCGGAGCATCGGGAAGACTCCCTCAAAGCGATTCCTCCTGGAATTGATCGAGGCCGAACTGCAAGCCTTAAACCAGCTGAAGCCTGATCTCATCGTCACGGATTTCCGACTCACGATCTATATTTCGGCACGGGTGTGTCGGATCCCGCTTGTCTCCCTCCTTCTCAGCGTGTGGATGCAACAATATTTTGACCGGTCTCTCAGTAAGATCAGCCTCTCTACCTATCCCCAATTGATCGTGCTGAAGAAGTTGATTGGCAATAGCGGGATCGTGTTGCTCACCCCTTTGCTGCTGCGGCTGATTATCTGGTATAAGATGCGCCCTTTCCAAGCGGCGGCTAAGCGGTATGGGCAAGCGCCACGCAGGATGTTGTGGGATCTTCTGATTGGGGATTGTAACCTACTCCTCGACACGGAAGTTTGGAGTCCGACCAAACCGCTCCCGCAGCATTTCCGGCGGGTGGGGCCGATTCTCTGGGAGCCTGACTGCCCTTTGCCAGCATGGGTGGAGCAGCTCGATCACACTCGCCCGGTCATCTATGTCTGCTTTGGCAGCACCGCGCACAAGGACCTTTTTAGAACAATCTTTAGCGAATTTGCCGCTACTGCCTATCAAGTAATCGTTGCCACGGGAGGCCAGATCGACCCGCAGGAGTTCCACGTTCCCTCTAATTTCTATGTGGAAAGATTTCTCCCCGGCGGGAAAATCATGGACCATGCTGATCTGGTCATCTATCATGGCGGCGCTGGTACGGCCTATCAGGTGATGAAGGCAGGCATCCCGAGTCTCGTCATAGCGACCCATCTGGATCAGGAATATCAAGGGACATCAGCCGAGAGGCATCAGGTAGGAATCTGCCTCACCATGCTTGAGGTCTTGGCCGACCCTGGATTAATCTTGAAAGCTACAGAGCGAATAATCGAGAATCTGACCACATACCAGAAGCACGGTAAAAAACTCCAAAATGATCTGCTGAGGTATAATGGTCTGGTTGCGGCTGCCGATTGCATCGAAGACTTTATCCAGGAGCGGCGGCTTTAATACCCAATCTCGATTGAGCTGCTCTACTGCATGCGTGCTCTTCGACAGGGGTATTAGGGGCCGGCTTGATAGGAGCGAGACCGGCTGATATGAGGCCCGGCCATGCACGATCTTGCTGGCTGTACGGCCGTGCTGACCGGTGCCTCCCGGGGCATTGGGCTATCTATTGCCCGAGCACCGGTAAAGGAACGAGTGAATCTCGTCCTGGCAGCGCGGTCCGCGGCCAAACTAGAAGAGCTAGCAGGAGAGGCACATGCGTGTGGCGTCAGAGCCGTTGCTATTCCGACTGACGTAGCAGACCGAGATGCGCTAGAGGCGCTAGTCGTCGGCGCGCGTCGTGAGTTTGGCGCCATCGATATCCTGGTGAACAACGCCGGTATCGTGCAGCCTCTGGCCTACCATAAGCTCCGGGTGGAGGACATCGAACGCATGGTCCGAGTGAACCTGACCGCGCCTCTGCTCCTCACCCGGCTGGTTCTGCCGGGGATGCTCGAGCGTCACCGCGGCCACATCGTCAATATGTCCTCCCTCGCAGGCAAGGCTGGCCCGCCATATGATGAACCTTACGCGGCGAGCAAAGCTGGCCTCATCGGTTTCACCGAATCGCTACGGCTCGAGTATCGGGGCACCGGGGTCAGCGCCTCTGTCATCTGTCCGGGCTTCGTCGAGGGTGCAGGCATGTCCAAACAATTGAGTGCAGGGACCGGGCTGGCGGCGAGTGATCACAAGGCGGGCATCCTCCGGCGTCAC
>CAZAYE010000190.1:0-6606 GCA_964489255.1 uncultured Enterobacteriaceae bacterium | reverse complement strand
TCCTTAAGGCGTGCGATGACGCGGAGCCGCGCTGCCAAGTACTCCTGTTCGGCCCGTTCTGCCTCCCGTGTGGCAACCTCACCCCGGAGCCGGAGTTTGCCCGGGAAAGGAATCTCTTGGCTAAAGCCGTACATTGCTTCCCGTTCAAGCACGTCCTCGTAGCCAAAGTTGATCCGTGGATCAGGCAGGGTCTTGACCTGGGGGATCACTGCTTTTGCCGCTTCCCAGCGTTGCCGCGCGGCTTTGATTTCGGGATTGCTCTCTGAGGACTCCTGAATCAGCCTGCTCAGATCCAGAGTGTGTTCGACATCTTCTTGTGCGACAGCCGCCGTACTTCTCCAACTCCAGAATAAGATCAGTCCCAGGAGAAGGAACCTTCGATGGGATATGGATGCTCGCCGTTTCATGACAGTGACCGTTCTGCGCTGGTTTGCAGGGGTGCTTGCCTCAACTGAGAAAGGCTTTCGTGTAGCGACGGGTGGGTAGGTCTTCAGGTGTAAAGAATGCAGGTTGCAGACCGAGGGAGGACCTGCACAAACGAGATCCCCCTCGTTGCCCTGCGACCCTTACTTGACTGAATTGGCCATTTCCTTATGCAGCTTGGCCAGCTCTTCGTACTCTTTGGCCGTCGTCTGATAGCTGGCGGCGATCCGGTCGCAGTGGAAGCTGAACCCCGACTTATTCAGCGCCGGATGCTTCTTGTACCACTCTTCCATCTTTTTATGTTCGTCATATTTCTTCTGCGCTTCCTGGGACTCTTTCTCATAGAAGGCCGCAATAGCCTCGTGATCTGCCGGGGTCTTCGCCTCGTTGATCATCTGCTCAATGCTCTGCTCTGCCGCGGCCGCACCGACGGGGAGGGAGCTAAACGTTCCTAAAGTCAGCAGTGCAACTGCGAGGCTGATAGTTGTCCACGTTTTCATACAGTTTTCTCCTCTCTTGAGAATGTTGTTGGCGAAATAAACGACTACTTTCCTCGGGACTCTGGTCCCTGAGCGTGTCTAGACCGGTGAGCCGTCACCTCTCCTCCGTCTGGCTCGGTGATCCAGCCGATCAGCAGCTAAGGAAGCTCAGATCAGGAACGCCGCGTGGCAGAGATACAAGGGGGGTGAATGGGAATAGTGCCGTGCCTGAATAAGGTGCACGAGCCGCACTTTGCTCCTCACAATCTCTGGCAAGAGTAGAGAACAGATGCTTAAGGGAACAATATCGGTCTGAGTGGAAGAGTCAAAGGTCGCCCGGTTGTGCATACTTCTCAGGTCGCAACAGAACGGCGTGGTCTTTCCTCCATGATCAGCAGAAAACGGAGTCGCGGTTTGCTGAGCTGCCGCAGGGGCAGAGCAATGTCCTGCTGCAGAATGTGTGGTCTGCCTGGTGTGGCGTAATATCTCAGCATGGACAAGGGGATTGAGGGTGCAGAGGCTCAGAAAATAGACAACAACGGATAATAATACGCTCCAACTGAGGCATTGTGTCCGTGTTCTTGCTGCTATCCTTCCGCGTGCCATAAAAAAGCTACCCTTGCTGCAGAGCAACCGCTATGCCAGACAATTCTTTTGGCAAATCAACACCGAGAAAATAGAATAGCCTGCCTCGTTCTCAACTCTAGGAAATTTTCAACATTTCCTTCCTACTTTCGCGAATTGCTAACTGCTGATGTCACCTTAGCCCCGGTCCTCCCTCTCTCCATCTCCCGGGGCCGCTGGCGCTGCGAGCCCGTCTACGAGGAGCAGTCCGCGAATCTCGACTGCCGTACGCCACAAGTCCATCAGGGCGGCAATATAGGCGACTTGCGCCTGAAAGAGGGTGCGCTGGGCGATCAGTACCTGCGGGTAGGCCGCGGCCATCTGCTGGAAGCGCTGCCGATACAGCTCATATGCCTTCCGGGCATCACCCAGGATGCGCGTGCGGTAGACCTCAACGGTTTGACGTGCAGTGAGATACTCCGCAAAAGTCGTCGCCGAGCGTTGGCGCAGGGCGAGTTCCAGCCGCTGCACCTCTCGGTGCGCGCGCTCCAGGTCCGCCTGGGCAGCGGTGATATTGCCCTGGTTACGATCGAAGACCGGCAACGGTACGCGGAGTTCGGCGAACCCCTCCGGACCGATACGTTTATCTCCAGGGGCGAAACGCTCGAAGTTGTAGCGGACGCCGCCCCGGAGGGTAATATCTGGGACCCACTCGACCCGGGCGCGCTTGAATGCCGCCTCGGCGCGCTGCACCCTGGCCTTGGCCACTGCGAGGTCGGGGCTTTCCTCAAGGAGGGTGGCAAGGGTCTGGTTCCACTCTAGCTCTGGCAGCGCTTCGTCCAGCTTGCCGGCGAGCGTTTGGCGTCTCATAGTAGGGTTGCTTACCACGGCCGCGAGCTGGCTCCAGACGCGCTCCAGGTCATGGCGGGCTGTACTCAGGTCCAGTTGCGCTTGTTGGGCTTCGATCTCAGCCTGCAGCAGGTCGGGTTGGTCTGCTTGACCGACGTTGAACAATTGGTGAGTGATATCTATTGCTTCTCGCGCCAGCGCTGCGAGGCGCTCACGCCAGGCAACAAGGTGCTGCACCCCGAGGGTCTGGTAATAGAGCAGACGGACCGCGTTGAGTACGCGCATGCGCTGCGCCTTCGCCAGCTCTTCCGCTTGCAGTTGCTCCTTTTGAAAAACAGCGCGGCTGAGCCCGAGCTTGCCGGCGGTGATAATTGTCTGTTCTACAAAGGCGCCGTGCTCGCCACCAGAAGCGGCTTGGCTGATCTCTTCACCGCTGTAACCTACGGCCGGATTCGGATAGAGTCCGGCCTGCAGCGCGCGTCCAGCCGCGGCTTGCACCCGTGCAGTCGCCTGAGCAAGAGTTGGGTTGGCTTCCAGGGCCATTGTTTCAAGTTGTTCGAGTGAGAGACCAAGCTCCGTCGGTCGGGCTTCCGCCTCAGGACCGCTGGTAGCAGCTGGCTCGCTCTGAGAGTGAGGTGCCGGGCCGGTCTCCAGGTTGTGTGCTTCCGGGGCGGCTAGTGCGCCGGGTGCCTGGTGTCCGTGTTCAGCCTCGGCTGCTGATACCACAGGAACGGCGCTGAGTACCCAGTGCAGCATGCCGATGCCAGTTATCCATGCGAACGAGCGGAAATAGGAGAAAAGACACTCCACAAAACACCTCCACTGTGTATTCCTCAAGCTGTGATCGGCGTAGGACACGTCCTGCGCCTACCCGTGATGGTGGTGGTCCGGCGCCACGCGCGTCGGTGCTGATTTCGAGGCACGAGCCTGAAGCGCCTTTATTTTGTCGTACAGCTTGGGTTCCAGCACCCGGACGAGGGTCATCATGCCCATCATTCCACCACTCCAGTTCCGCCTGAGGCCGTAGGTCTCGGGCTTCGCGACTTCGTCATCCATCGGCATGAACATATCCTGCGGATAGCCAGGTACCAGTCGCGGTTTGCCGGGTCCCATGTCGCCGTGCATCTCGTGCCCCGTGCCGTGTTGCTGCTGGAGGGGGAGGTTGGTGGTCTCCCTCTCGAATTCAGCACCAAGACCGATGGAGCGCCCCATGCTGGGACCGTGCTCTTCTGCCAGAGCGTGGCCCTGCCGCGGCATGCCCATGCCTTCCTCCATCCCCAGGCCCGTATGCATCCCTTGGCCGCCGTGCGCTATCGGGCCCACCATCGAGACCATCTGGTTCATCATGTGGTGGGGCAGGTGGCAGTGCAGCATCCAGTCGCCCGGATTCGTCGCTTCGAACTCGATATCGCGGGCCTGAGCGACGCCTACGAGTACAGTATTCTGTGGGGTCCAGGCTGCCTCAGGCACGCGTCCGCCCTCGTGTCCGGTCACGTAAAAGGTATTGCCATGTAAGTGCATCGGGTGGTGATCCATCCCCAAATTCACCATACGGATGCGCACGCGGTCTCCTAGCCGGACAATGAGCGGGGTTGTGGCCGGGCCAGCTTTGCCGTTGATGGTCAGCCAGTTGAACTCCATCGACAGGCTGTTAGGAATGGTATTATTGGGCAGGATCGCCCATTCCTGGACGATCAACCCGAAGTCCTTATCTACCCGCGGCTGGTACGGTTCCTTGGGATGCATGATGAAGAGGCCGATCATGCCCATCATCTCCTGCATGGCCATGTGGGAGTGGTAGAAGAAGGTGCCATGCTGATGGAGCGTAAACTCGTAGACAAATTTCCTCCCTGGCGGGATGGGATCCTGTGAGATTCCTGTTGACCCGTCCATCTCCACTGGAATCTCGAAGCCATGCCAGTGCATGGAGGTTGGTTCGGGCAGGCGATTCTCGACGATGATGCGCACTCGATCACCCTGATTCACTTCGATGGTGGGTCCGGGCATTGAGCCGTTAAAGCCCCAGACATCAAAGACCTTGCCTGGCAGGAACTCGCGCTTCACGACTTCCGGGATTAAGTGGAAGACCTTGACCCCCTTGTCCATGCGCCAGGGAAGCTGAGGCACCTCGGGAGTCTCGACCGGCAGGAATGCGGCGGCGTCGGTCCGAGCCGGGGGTGGAGTGGCCTCGGTTCGTCCCTCGCCCGTCATTTCATATCCGTGCTGCTCGTGTTCGGTATTTTGGGCTCGCGCCATGCGAGCGGCGCTAAATAGCGCCGTCGTCGCGAAGACCCCGCGGAGAAAATCTCGCCGATTCTTGTCCATACATTCCTCGTCTTTGGTCGCGCAGAGAATGAATCCGAGACGGAGGTCTCTGCACAGAGAGTGATAAATGTGAGCGGCCCCCGGCCGAGCAGGCGGAGACCTACACCGTCCTCGGGACGAGAGGCAGAAGAAGTTTAGAGTCGGAGGACAGAGAGCGTGAGATGGCGGGGGGGAGAAAGGGCGGAGAACACTAGCCGTGGCACACTCGCGTGCGGTTGGGCTAGCCAGAAAGGAGCCGGCTGAACCGGCAGATCGAGAGAAGCAAGCGAGAGGCCTAAACCAGCGAGCGCTTCTACCCCAGACGGCACGGCCCTAAGAAAGCCATGGTCCCTACAATCCGGGCAGCTTTCAGGGAGCTTCTGGGGAGCGGTCTGTGAGGAGTGGCAGGGGGCGTGCTCTCGGTCATGATGGGCAGAAGAAGAAGCGGTGACCGCTGTGTGCACATGACCGGCTGCCAGGCATGCCTGCGTGCAGTGCAGCAGGAAAGCCAGGAAAAGGAACGCAAGAACTGGAATCTGGCGGAGCCGACGCACGCAGCCAGCCTAACACGGCAGCTGAGCGATCACAATATAAAAAGCGCAGGTCGAGCTACTTATCGCGGTCTGCCCCTCCACTCTCGGGGAGAGGAGTATTCATCGTACCGAGGATCGTCCCGCCCTGAATCTTCCTGCTCTTCATATCTGCTATGTCGTTCCCTGTGTTCATGCCCTTTGTGGGCCAACATCTCATCCTGCTTGATGTTCTCCTTGCCTCTTCGTTTGTGTCAATGCTCATGCTCGTGAGCATGATGATGCTCCTCTTCTTCTGCCTCTTGGTTCGGTCTACGAGCAGGGGCATGAGAGTGCGCATGCTCTCCTGTTCCTTCTTGCAAGCTGGTAGCTTCGACCATCGCTTTGTATTCTTGAGGCGTCAAGTTTGGTAGCCGTCTGAGGAAGGCGACAATAGACCAGAGGGTCTCTTCCTTATGGGTGGGGCCAAAAGCCGGCATGCCAGTCATACGGATCCCATTTTGGATAATCCAGTAGAGTTCTGCGTCACTGCGGACTTGGACCTCATCGGCGTCTAGTTTCGGGGGTGGGGGATTCAGACCCTGAGCAAGCTCGGACAATTCGTCCCCTGGCGCGTTGTGGCAACTGAAGCACATAGCGTGATATTCGTGGAAGCCAGCTTGCGCCAGTTGAGGATCAGTCAGTGAAGGTGGTTGAATTATTTGACTGTGTTTGGCAACGGACTGGTCGCGCAGTGTGGCCAACAGCCAGCGCGTGAAGGGAGAATGCGGTTGCACAGCGGCGACGTTGTAGAAGCCCGAGAAGAGGAACAGAACTGCAAGAGCGATCAGAACGAGGAGAACAAATAAAGTGCTGAAGAGTATTCTCATGATCCACCTCCTTCTAAAGTTAGCGCGCCCACTTTCTTGCAGAGGACTTATCGGCACCTAGGATTCGTTAGAGTTTCCTTCCTGGTCCGACCGCTGCCTCCGTCCTGCCTATAGTGGCATGGCCTCCCCGTGGAACGAAAGGGTCCCGAAAAGGGTGGCAGCGTTGTGTGTCTCAGTCACGGCGGAGAGACCAATCCTGTATACTCATCGGTATACGGGGTTGACGGAAACATAAAAGCGGCGTAGGGCATCAAAATAATGGTTCTATGAAGCTCCACAAGAGACATGGCCTCTGGGCTGCTTCAGTAGCCGTTCTGGCTCTCTTCTCTTTCCTAGTAGGGAATAGTTTTGCCTGTTTTCAGAAAGGAGCCGAGAGTATCAAGCTGGCGGAGGACTGCTGCAAAGGACACTGCCAGCATGTCATGGCGGCAGATATGGCAGCCAAATGTTGCCAGAGCCACCAGGCAAAAGTCTCCCAGGTGCTTCCTGCTCCCTCTTCAGCTAAGGCCGCTTCTCTGGCAGCTGACACTCTGCCCGTCTCTCTGATTCCGCCTGTCGTCTTGCCGGATCCGGAACAGTCTTGGGTGC
>CAZAYE010000189.1:0-6614 GCA_964489255.1 uncultured Enterobacteriaceae bacterium | reverse complement strand
GATCATGCCTAGTCTCGTGGGCTCGGAGATGTGTATAAGAGACAGGCCACGCCCAACGTAGAGTGACGACCCCAAGGCCTCACCCTGAACGAAAATGGCATTATAGGCACCGCCCACATCGGCGAGCAAAGTGCGACGAGGAATCATCGTCGGATGGACCCGGACCTCGAGGGCGCCATCTTCGTCTTTGGCAATAGCGAGCAGTTTGATCGTATACCCAAACTCACTGGCAAACAAAATGTCAGTTTGGCTGATATGCCGGATTCCCTCTGTGTACACCTCAGTAAACGGGACATGCACCCCAAAAGCCAGCATGGCCAGTAGAGTCAGCTTATGCGCAGCATCGACACCGTCGATATCAAAGCTCGGGTCAGCTTCTGCCAGCCCTTGTTCTTGAGCCCCGCGCAAGACTGTATCAAACTCTTCACCTTCTTCAGTCATCTTGGTGAGGATGTAATTGCACGTGCCGTTGACAATACCAAAAAGCGCTCGGTTGCGATCAGCAGCCAAGCCCTCGCGCAGGGTGCGGATGATCGGGATCCCACCGGCGACGCTGGCCTCAAACCCGATACTGACACCGGAGTGCTCGGCTGCAGCGAAAATCTCCTCCCCCTGCAACGCGAGTAGCGCCTTGTTCGCGGTGACCACATCTTTCCCGCGCTTGATTGCCTCCAACACTAACGAACGGGCCGGTTCAATGCCCCCGATCAGTTCCACGACCACTTCGACCTCAGAGTCACGTACGACTGCCCAGGGATCAGCAGAGAGTTGAATACGGCCCAAGTCCGGATGTGGCTTGGTGTGGATACTGCGGCTGGCGATGTGGACCAGTCGTAGTGAGCGGCCAAGCTTGCGAGTAATGGCATGGCGGTTGTGCTCTAGAAGCTGGACCACACCGGTTCCCACGGTGCCCAACCCGATCAGGCCAAGTTTTATCTCAGCGCCAGCCACGACTACCCCACGCTGGCTGTTTTTGCTTCTGGCACACCTATACCGCCAAACGCCTTGCGGATGCCCCGTAATGCCTGGCGGGTGCGGTGCTCGTTTTCGATGAGAGCGAAGCGGACAAACCCTTCCCCATACGGTCCGAAGCCGATGCCCGGCGACACCGAAACCTTCGCTTCGGTCAGCAGGAATTTGGCAAATTCCATCGAGCCCATTGCCCGAAATTGCTCGGGAATTGCGGCCCAGACAAACATCGTGCCTTTCGGCTTCGGGATATGCCAGCCGACCCGCTCCAAACCCTCAATGAGGACATCACGCCGCCGGCGGTAGCGCTGGCGTACCTCTTCCACATAGTCCTGCGGGCCATTGAGGGCATGGATCGCGGCAATCTGGATCGGCTGGAAAATACCGTAGTCGAAGTAACTCTTGAGCCGGGCCAGAGCCATGAGCGCCTCAGCATGGCCACAGGCAAACCCCACCCGCCAGCCCGGCATATCGTAGGACTTGGAGAGCGCGAAGAACTCAACCCCGATCTCCTTCGCTCCTGGCACCTGCAAGAAGCTGGGAGGTTCATAACCGTCGAAGAAGAGGTCAGCGTAGGCGAAGTCGTGGACGACAAAGAGGTTATGCTCGCGAGCAAAGTCCACGACTCGGTAGAAGAATTCCAAATCCACCACCGTGGTGGTCGGGTTGTGGGGAAAGTTGAGCAGCAACAGCTTGGGGCGAGGCCAGCACTGTCGCACCGTTTCCTGTAAAGAGGCAAAGAAATCGACGCCTGGTTGCAAGGGCACGACCCGCAGGTCGGCATTGGCGATGACGATAGAATACTGATGAATGGGATACGTTGGGCTCGGGCATATCGCCACGTCACCCGGACCAAGCATCGCCAGAGCCAAGTGAGACAGCCCTTCTTTGGAGCCGATCGTCACCACCGATTCTGTTTCTGGATCGAGTTCGACACCAAAACGACGCTTATACCAATGGCAGATTGCCAGGCGCAATTTGTAGATGCCGCGCGAAGTCGAATACCGGTGGTTCTGCGGTTTGCCCACCGCTTCAATTAATTTCTCGACGACATGAGGAGGAGAAGCGTGATCAGGATTCCCCATGCCGAAGTCGATAATGTCCTCCCCTGCTCGTCGCGCTTCCAGCTTCATCTTATCAAGTGTGGCAAAGAGATAGGGAGGGAGCCTTTTGATACGTGCAAATTCCATAGGCGTTCAGTAAAACCTCTTTGCTCTGGCGCTTTTAGTCCAGAGCCGAGCAGGATTAAGGTCGTGTGTGTACGGGTATAGTCGATTTCCCCGGTACGGTCAAACACGGGGAAACGAAAAAGGGATACAGGAGGGAAGCAAGAAACATCGGGTGGGCAGTGCCCACCCGTCCTGTCGTTCTCTTACGCAGCTTTTGCTCGGACCTTACTTGGTGAGAGCTGGCACTCGACGAACTGCCCGCCTTTCATGATGACGTCGAGGTTGTTCCGATCCTGCAGGACAGTAATGTCTTTGGCTGGATTACCGTCTACCACCAGCAAATCAGCGAGCTTTCCCGGCTCGATCGTCCCCAGGTCATCTTTCATCCCCAGCAGTTCAGCGCCGTTTTTCGTCGCCCAAGTAATGACCTCAAGCGCAGAAATCCCTGCCCCTTTGACATAAGCCTGCAACTCGCGGGCATAGTCGCCGTGCGGCATGGCGCCAACGCCGAAGTCATCACCGATGACGAACTTGACACCAGCCTTCTGGGCTGCTGGCAGAACACGGTAGGAGTGCTCCAGTCCGCGTTCCATTGCGTCTGCCCCACCCCAGGAACTTTTGCCAGTACGACGTTTTTCTTCCACTACCATCCAGGGAAAATACAGACTCGGCGTGACGAACGCGCCCTGTTTGACCAACAACTCGATGCACTCCTCATCCATGTGGTCCCCGTGATCAATCACATCCATACCGGCCTTGAGCCCGGCCAGGATACCCTGCTTGGAGATGATATGGCCGCGGATCTTTTTGCCCCGTTCATGCGCAGCCTGGGCAGCGGCGTCGAGCTCATCTTGGTTCATGGTCATCACTTCGGCTGGCCAGGAGAGTCCATGCCCACCGGTGGGGTAGAGCTTGATAATATCAACACCCAGCTTGATCTCCTCGCGTACTGCCTTACGGAAATCGTCCGGCCCGTCGCAGATGCGCGCCAGCCCATCCATCTGCAATTTCCAGAAGCTTGGATGGCAATCAACTGAATCACCAGTGGTGACAAGATCGCGACCGCAAGCGAGAAAACGAGGACCGGGAATCATGCCAGCGTTGATCGCCCTCTTGAGGGTAACATCGATGTTATGCATGGTGCCCGCGCCCACCGCGCCGGTATAGCCTGAGCGCAGCAGCAACTCGGCGTTCTTAGCGGCAACCAGCGTAAGGAACGTGGGTGGATGCTTCATGTCGATGTCGTTCAGGTCAGTCACGTTATCGTAGGCGACGTGATAGTGACACATGACCATACCCGGCATCAGGGATTTGCCACCCAAATCGTAGACCGTATCCTGGGCGGTCGGTTTGGGCACGTTGCCGTTGGTGCCGACTGCGGTGATGCGTGCACCTTCGACCACAACGGTGGCATTGGATTTTGGCGCATGCGCGCCATCAATCAGGTTGGCTCCACGGAAGAAAATGCGTCCCATACGAAAGTCCTCCTTTGCTGTTGTCGTTTCTAGGTTGAAGTTCTGCCTGCTTCCAGCTCCTTATCAGCCAGACAGTGAGGATTGTCAAGAGAAAGGGACAGAGAGCTTGGTAGGTTGGGCACGTAGTGCCCAACACGGCAACACTAGGCTTCGCAGGGCCTGTCCTGAGCTTGTCGAAGGGCGCAGCCCAGCCTAGGCGATCTTCTGCAGCGCGTGGGAGAAAGTTGAGGTGAGGGCGAACCTCACCCTCGCACGTTCAGGTTGCCGCTCGTCGCAGCGTACGGATACTTTTCCAGGACCTCTTGATTGAAGGTCACGCCTAACCCCGGTCCCTCGGGTACGCTGACTGTGCCGTCATGGAAATCGAAGGGTTCTTGTAAAAGCGGAGCTTCGAGTGCACAACCAGCGACTTCCACATAGGTACACCCTGGCAAGGCCGCCATGAGGTGGAGCGTGGCAACAAAACCGGGACCAAAATAAAACGAGTGGGCAGCGATTTGTTTGCCGTGTTGAACTGCGAGGGCAGAGACCCGGCGCCACTCACTGATCCCGCCTACTTTGGTGACACTCGGTTGTAAGATGTCAGCAGCGTCTTGGGCGAGCAAGTTGGCAAAGCCATACACCGTACCCTCATTCTCGCCGCTGGCGATAGGGATTCCAGCTTCACGTCGTACTTTTGCCAAACTGACGTAATCATCCGGCGGCCACACTGGCTCTTCTAGCCAAGCAAGACGGTAAGGAGCAAGCGCGCGAGCCATGACCAACGCCTCCTCCATACTCCAGGGACAATTCACATCGAGCATCAACTCGACTCGATCGCCAGCCACTTCACGGGCCACACTGACGGATCTCAAATCAAGCTGGTGCAACTTTACGGCATGGAAGCCGGCCGCGAGACATCGCACCACTACTCGCGCCACTTCCGGCGGTGTCTGGTAACGCAGGAGACTTACATAGGCGGGCAGCCGCTTGGCCGCGGTTCCGCCCAGCAACTTGTAGAGCGGTTGATTTTTGACCTTCCCCACAATGTCCCAGAGTGCGATGTCGATCGCACTTAGGGCGAACAAGCCCAGGCCACGGCGGGCGTAGAGCAGCGTTGCCTGACTTAAACGATCAGAAAGAACCTCAGGGTGTGTCGGGTCAGCCCCTAAGAGTAGCGGTTTGAGTTCTTCGATTGCCGCACATACCGCCAGAGGCGCACCGTAGGCAAACGCCTCTCCCAGACCGGAGATACCCGCATCGGTGTGGACCTGGACAATGATTTGTCGCCCCAGGCCCACGGCCCAGGGCGACTCGGGCATCTCATGCCGAAGTGGAATGGATAGGGGAATTACTTGGAGGTCGATGATTTTCATTATGAATCCAAGAGACTCTTGGACCCTTACAAGGACCGAAGTTCCGGCATCACCTCTGTCGCAAAGCGCGACATCGCCGCTAGCACTTTCTCATGCGGCACCAAGCCGCCAGGGTTGAACCAGCAGATCAGCTCGTTCATCCGCAGTTCTTTATGCAGCGCCTTCACCCTGGCAATACACTCGCGTGAGGAACCAAAAACCGCCATCGTCTCAGTGATCTTCTCGAATGTGATGTTTTCGACCGCCTTCTGCACATCTTGCAGATAACGGTATGATTCGTCCGTGCCTTGGGGTCTCGCTCCCGCCCGAACCATGGCCGAAACACTATGAAAGTAGTTATCCAAGCTCGGTTCGACGTCACCCCGCACTTGAGTCAGACTCTCCCCTGGGTGGAGAAAGAACATCGTAGAGACGTCCGGGGTCGCAGGCGCCTCGTGGTAGGTCGGCATTGAACTCTCGGCCCAGGCCCGGCGGTAGCCGGCGACCTGCTCAAACATGCGCGGGAGCGGATTGGTCACTGAGGCAACAAATATCGGGTAATGCGCCTTGCCAGCGAACACTGCAGTATCAGGGCTATTGGCCGCGATCCGGATTGGCGGGTGCGGCGTCTGCAAGGGTTTGGGCACCACACTGGTTTCGGGAATCTGATAGTACTTGCCGTCGTGAGCGAATGACTCGGTCGTCCAGGCTTTCTGGATGATAGCGAGTGACTCTTCAAAGCGTTCGCGGCTTTCCTCACGCGACACATTGAAACCGGCAAAGTGGATAGGGATCGCGCCGCGGCCAACCCCAAACTCGAGCCGCCCGTTGCTGAGGATATCGACGGTCGCACCGTCCTCAGCGCTCCGTAAAGGATGATAGAGGGGGAGAAGATTCACAGCGATGCCGAGGCGGATGTTCTTTGTCCGCTGAGCTATAGCAGTCGCCACAATCAGCGGTGACGCCATAATCGAGAACGCCTTAAAAAAGTGGAGTTCCGCCAACCAGGCACAGTCGAATCCTAGGGTGTCGCCGTGAATAATCTGCTCGATGGTTTCCTGATAACGGACGGGTTCAGCCTGAGTGTCTGCACACGGCATCTGATAGAAAAGACCAAATTTCACAGATTCCCTCCTTGTCAGTCCTGACTGATCAATAGGAGCGTTCAATTGAACGCTCCTCCGCAGTGACCGCAATCTTTCTTGAACACGCCTGAGCCCGACCTGTCAAGCGGTGGGATACGGGTACTGTCCTGAAATCCTTTCCTCTCGCTGTCTCTGTCCCTTCGTGTTGACTTGGGCTATAGTCCCGGAGCCGGACAATTAGTTAAAAAAGGAGGAACACCCATGGCCAACAAAGCTGATTACGAAAGAGGCGTGGAGGTCCGTAAAAAACTGAGCGGCAAGCGTTTTGGCAGAGCGAGCAGCGCGCTCGCGGAACTGGCCCCAGACCTCGAAGAGATGCTCAACGAGGTCGTTTTCGGGCGGGTTTGGGGCCGGCCAGGCCTGGAACTGAAAATGCGGAGTGCGATCACCATCGCTTCGCTCATGTCGTTGCAGCGCCTCCCACAGTTGAAAACGCACATCGCCAACGGTCTGAACGCCGGACTGACGAAACCGGAGATCATCGAGATTTTGATCCATGTCGCTTTCTACGCGGGGGTGCCA
>CAZAYE010000188.1:4873-6632 GCA_964489255.1 uncultured Enterobacteriaceae bacterium | reverse complement strand
GGTTGTCGCTGGTCCGGTAGCCACGCGCATTCTGGCTGATCAGGGAGCAGAGGTGATTAAGATCGAGCGACGCGATTCGCTCGACTTGGGCAGCCGTCGTGGCGGGTTCACCGGAAACTTATTCCGCGGTAAAGAAAGCACGGTCATCAACATGGCTGACCCACGTGGCCGGGAAATTGCCCGTCAACTCGTCGCTGTTGCCGATGTGGTGATTGACAACTTCAGCGCGCGTGTAATGCATAACTGGGGCATGGACTACCAGAGCATCAAGCAAATCAAGCCCGACATTATCGCCGTGAGCATGTCTGGCTTCGGCCACACCGGTCCCCAGAAAGATTACGTCAGCTACGGTCCTACGCTCCAGGCGCTGTCCGGCTACACGTTGCTGATGCGCCATCCAGGAAAGGAACCGGCAGGGTGGGGGTATTCTTATGCGGACATGGCCGGCGGCTACAGTGGCGCGTTGGCCGTACTGATGGCCCTGTGGCACCGCAAGCGTACGGGCCAGGGGCAGTTCGTCGATCTCTCACAATTCGAGACGATCTCCAGTATCGTCGGTCCAGCTCTTCTTGAGGTCCTGGTGAACAAAACCGCGATTGCTCCGTTTGGCAACCGCTCACAAGAAGCTCCGGCCGCTCCGCACGGTGTGTATCGCTGTGCCGGGACCGATCGCTGGTGTGCGATCACGGTCTTTACGGCAGAAGAGTGGAATGCGTTCTGTTGCGTCTTAGGAAATCCAGCGTGGACCAAAGATCCACGCTTTACCACTCTTGTCAGTCGTCTTGCCCATCACGATGCCCTCGACCGCCATATCGAAGAGTGGACCCAGCAGCGTACCCCCGAAGAGGTTATGAGTTTGTTGCAGCAAGCTGGTGTTCCTGCCGGAAGAGTGGCGAATGGAGAAGACCTAGATCAAGACTCCCAGCTGCGGATGTGCGGTTATTGGGCACATGTAAGGACGCCGGAAGGAGACGCGGTCGTGCTAGACGGTCTGCCGATCAAACTCTCCGCTACCCCAGGTTTTATTGCGGCACCGGGTCCGCTGCTAGGAGAGCAGACAGAAAGTGTCTTGCGACGGCTGCTAGGCTATTCAGCCGAATATATCGCACAGCTCAAAGCTGAACGGGTGGTCGCGTCAAATGCGGAGATTATGGCGGAAAGACAAGCTGTGAGCTCTTAGCGATTAGCTTTTAGCTATAAAAGGACTGAGGAATGATAACTGAGGACTGAATCAAACGAAAACCCCCAGTTTCTGTACTCAGTCCTTATTCCGATGTTTTGCTAACAGCTAAGAGCTCACAGCTAAGAGCCGATCGTTTATAAGGAGGGAGTTGTATGCCTTTCGCAAAAATCAACGGTATAGACCTGTACTACGAAGTCCACGGCGACGGTCCTGCGCTGGTGCTGGCGCATGGTGGTGGCGGGAGCCACCTGAGCTGGTGGCAGCAGGTACCGGCGTTTTCCAAAGCCTACAAGGTGATCACCTTTGACCATCGCAGTTTTGGGCAGTCATTTGATCTGCCCGATGGCCCCGGGCCAAAGGCTTTCGTGCAGGATCTGACTACTCTGCTTGATCATCTCGGCAGCCAAAAAGCTGCAGTCGCTGGACAGTCTATGGGTGGGTGGACGGTGTGTGGCTTTGCGGCGGCGCATCCTGAGCGCACCAGCGCATTGATTTTGTGTGACACCACCGGCGGGGTTGAGACGCCCGAAGTGACCAAAGCGCAGGCCGCCACCCAAGAACGCTCTAGAGGCAATC
>CAZAYE010000188.1:0-4863 GCA_964489255.1 uncultured Enterobacteriaceae bacterium | reverse complement strand
GGCAATCTGGCACAAATTCTGCAGAATGCTTACTCCAGCAAATTTCCCGAACGTCACCCCGCGCTCTGTTTCCTCTATCAACAGCTCTCGGCGCTGAACACCCGCGTCACCCCGAACCTGGCGCCCTTGCTATTCGCCCTCAAGCACGACCTCAGGCCGATCATCGAGCACAAGATTCCGACCCTGCTCTTAGTTGGCGAAGAGGATGTTCTTACCCCACCGCAGGCAATGGCGAGCGTAGCCGCGCAAATCCCGCAAGCGCGCTTCGTGCAGGTGCCACAGGCTGGCCATTCGGTCTACTTCGAGCGCGCGGACGAGTTTAACCGCCTCGTTGGGGAGTTCTTAGGCGAGCACGCGCGCTAACAGTGTACTGGTCAGAGGGGATCGTGTCCGGCTCCCTTGATGTGATGTAGAGAGAAGGTAGAATAACCGCACCTTACATGGCCAATAAAACTCGCTACCCTCTGACTTACCGGTACCGCAAGCGCGAGGGGCACCCCTTTCGTCTTCTGTTTCGTATCATCGGAGTGCTGACCGTTCTCAGTACGGTAGGGATGATATGGGTGTTCTACCGTGACCTGACTGTTGAACTGCCTTCGGTGGAGCGTCTGGCTCATTATGTCACTCCAGCGGCGACTCGCGTCTATGCTGACGATGGCACCCTGATCGGCGAATTCTATCTTGAGAAACGGTATCCTTTGCCCCTGAACCGTATCCCCCCGGTAGTCCAGCAAGCGTTTCTCGCGGCAGAGGACGCGGAGTTTTATCGCCACTGGGGAATGAATCCAGCAGCGCTTCTCCGTGCCTTGCTGTCCAACTGGACTGCCGGCTCCACCGTGCAGGGCGGCAGTACCATCACCCAACAGGTCGTGAAGTACCTGCTTCTCACCCGGGAGAAAAGCTATCGCCGCAAAATTCAAGAAATCATCCTGGCGCTACGGTTAGAACGGCATCTGAGTAAGGCAGACATTCTCACGCTTTACTTGAACCAGATTTACCTGGGCAGCGGGGCCTACGGAGTCGAGGCTGCCGCTCGCGAGTATTTTGGTAAGCAGGCAGAAGATCTCACCCTGGCCGAGGCGACCCTTTTAGCGGGTCTTCCACCGGCACCAAGTCGGTACTCGCCGCTCAAGAACTTAGAGCAAGCCAAAATCCGCCAACGCTATGTCCTCGAACGCATGGTCGATGAGCATTACATCTCCTACGCCCGAGCCATGGATGCGTGGCAGGAGCAGCTGAATTTCTCTCGACCACCTCCCTCGGCCTACTTTTCGCTCGCTCCGTATTACGTTGAACATATCCGTCAGTTTTTGGAAAAACGTTACGGCGGAATGGCAACCTATCAACTCGGTCTTCAGGTCTACACGACTGTCAACCTGGAGTTACAACGGGCAGCAGAGCAGGCGCTACGCAATGGCATCGATGTTTTGTGCCAGCGTGAGCAGTGTGGCCAAGGTGAGGTACCTCGCCCTGAGGGAGCCCTGATTGCCATCGACCTCACTTCTGGTCAGGTCAAGGCAATGGTAGGGGGGTATGATTTCCGTCAGAGCCAGTTCAATCGAGCCACCCAAGCCAAACGTCAGCCCGGGTCGGCGTTCAAGCCACTGATTTACGCTGCAGCTCTTGACAAGGGATACACTCCGGCTTCGGTGGTCGTGGACGCGCCAGTGTCTTTTCGGGACCACGGCCGCTGGTGGACCCCCCATAATTATGAGAACCGCTATTTTGGTCCCACCCGTTTACGTGAGGCGTTAACCTTCTCCCGCAACGTCGTGACGGTCAAAGTCGCGGCTAAACTAGGAACCAAATACCTGACCTCCTACATCCCGCAACTCGGTATTCACAACCGCCTAGCGCGCAACCTGTCTCTGGCTCTGGGAACCTCTGAGGTGACCTTGCTGGAGTTGGCTCGGGCCTATGGCGTTTTCGCAACTGGCGGCTCCCTGTTCGAGCCTCTGTTTGTGACGAAGATCACGGATGGGCAGGGCGGACTCCTTGATGAGTTCACGTTCAAACGCAAACAGGTTATCTCACCTGAGACTGCCTACCTCATCACCAGCATGTTAGAGAGTGCGGTAGAGCGCGGCACGGGCAAGAGGGCGCGCACCCTGGGCCGGCCGATCGCGGGCAAGACCGGAACCAGCAACGACTTTCAAGACACGTGGTTCATGGGCTACACCCCAGAGCTCCTCACTGGAGTGTGGGTGGGATTCGATGAGAAGCGACCGCTTGGTGATAAGGAAACCGGCGGCCGGGTGGCTGCGCCCATTTGGGTAGAGTTCATGCAGACCGCACTGGGAGACCGACCGGTCACAGACTTTGCGCTGCCTGCAGGTATTTCCTTTGTGAATATTCACCCGAGGACTGGCCTGCGCGCTGCTCCTGGTGGACCGGCAGTGCTGGAAAGTTTTCGCCGTGGCACCGAGCCACGGGAGATCACTACCGTGGCCCAGACATCACCTCCTTCGGAAAGAAGTGACGGAGGCGAGTCCTCCCCTGGTGTAATACCCTCCTCTGCCACAGTCGCCCACTCGGCAGATGAAGGATTTTGAGTATCAGCGATTAGCGTTCAGCCGTCAGCCGTCAGCTTGTTCCTCTTTTTGCTGACCGCTGAGTGCTGACTGCTGAGCGCTACTCCTTCGGGACCTCCCAGTATCGTTGTTGCACCGCTTTGACGCGCGGAAGCAAGCCGCGCGGCTCAACTTGTGGCAGGGCTTGGGTCAGCGTTTCCCCACCCATCTCGTCCAGCACGCGAACGACCGATTTCTGCAGACCCTCAAGATCATACCCCCCTTCCAGAATTGCTGCGCAACGACCTTGAGCATGATCACGAGCGATACGCAGGAGTATCCGGGCCATAACGCCAAAACCTTCCTCGGTCAGTTCCATTCCACCGAGAGGGTCGCGGGTGTGGGCGTCGAATCCAGCAGAGAGCAAGACAAATTCTGGATCGAACTGGCGGCAGATAGGATCAATAACTCCCTGAAAGAGCTCTTGATACTCTGCATCTCCCCAGCCTGCAGGGATAGGCAAGTTTACGGTATACCCTTCACCTTGACCCCGACCAACCTCTTCGGCTGCTCCAGTGCCCGGATAGTAGGGATATTGATGGGTAGACACATAGAGCACACCAGGATCATCGTAGAAACTGTGTTGGGTGC
Source organism: uncultured Enterobacteriaceae bacterium (assembly GCA_964489255.1). GTDB lineage: Bacteria > Desulfobacterota > Binatia > Bin18 > Bin18 > CAZAYE01. The sequence continues at coordinate 1,702 of CAZAYE010000188.1, read as the reverse complement.
CGTTCCCGTGGTGTAGATCCCAGTCCATGACAAGGATCCGCTTGAGACCGAACTGCTCCCGTAAATACTGGGCGCCGATTGCCGCACTGTTGAAGAGGCAGAAGCCCATGGCCCGATTACGCTCAGCATGATGGCCAGGAGGTCGCACTAAGGCAAAACCGTTGTCCACCTCGTGGGTCAGGATTGCCTCCAGTAAGGTGAGCAGGCCGCCAGTAGCGAGAAGCGCAGTGGCGTACGACTGACTTGAGACCGGCGTGTCGGCATCGAACGCGAAGTAGTTTTTCTCTGCGGTTGCCGCGACCCGGCCGATGTGTGTAGGATCGTGGATCAACGCGATTTCCTCCGGTGTCGCTGGTCGCGGGTCAAAGCGCTTAACCCCAAGTCGCTGGTACCCTTCGACCAGACTGAGCAAGGTGCCAATCCGTGCGGGCCGCTCGGGATGGTTGCGGCCGGTGTAGTGCTCTTGGTAACGCGAGTCAATGACAATGCCTGTGCGTAACATAGATGCCCCTCTTTGCTTATTCCCCATCCCTCCCCCAGCCCCTTGTCTAGCCCCCTCTTTCACCGATTTCTCGATTATACTACCGTAACCAGAACATGTTTGGCATCGGCATTCCTGAATTGTTGGTCATCTTGGTCGTGGCACTTATCGTGCTGGGGCCCAAACGCTTACCCGAGGTGGCCAAAGCGCTCGGGAAAGCATTGGGTGAATTCCGCCGAGCCACGAGTGATCTCTCCGAAGAATTAGGCAACGCGCGGATTATGCTGGAAGAGGAAGTCCGCCAAGCCGAACGTCAAGCGCATGCCGCCGAGCAGCAGGCTGTACCACCGCCCGCTGTTCCGTCTCCACCCAAGGAGAAGAAGGACACCTCTTCGGAAGAGTCAGTGTAGAGATTCAGACTCCATCTTGGCGAGGAAGGAACTGAAAGAAAGATGCCGACCGCAATTCAGACCATATGCCGGTGAAGAGGGAACTGAAATATGATGATCGCGCGATGCCACTTCTGGGTCATCTGGAAGAGCTGCGTGAGCGCCTCATCAAGGCACTGATTGCAGTTGGTATCGCCTTCCTGCCAGCCTACGCGTTTGCTAATCACCTCTTCCACGTGCTCACTCAGCCTCTGCAACAGGCTTCTTCTGATCCCATAACGCTGATCGGCACCAGCCCGACTGAGGCCTTCTTCACGAAACTCAAGGTCTCTTTCCTCGCCGCACTCTTCCTTGCCAGTCCGGCGGTCTTTTACCAAATCTGGCAGTTCGTTGCGCCCGGATTGTACGAGCACGAGCGACGCTATGTGTTCCCATTCGTCCTCTTCGCTACCTTTTTTTTTCTGCTCGGCGCTGTGTTCTGTCACCTCGTGGTGTTGCCGGTAGGCTACGCGTTTTTCCTCGAGCAGTACAAGGATATCGGTGTCCAGGCAGCGCTCCGCATTAGCGAGTATCTGACTTTCACCGCCCGTATGCTTTTGGCGTTCGGCGTGACCTTCGAGCTGCCGGTATTCGCTTTTTTCTTTGCGCGGGTAGGGCTCATTACCTACAAGACACTGCTTGGTTTTTTCCGCTACGCCATCGTCTTTATTTTTATTCTCGCAGCGGTACTCACCCCTGGACCAGATGTCGCTTCGCAGGTACTCCTCGCAGCTCCGTTGCTCCTGCTCCTGTCTCTTATACACATCTCCGAGCCCACGAGACTAGGCATGAT
>CAZAYE010000187.1:0-6637 GCA_964489255.1 uncultured Enterobacteriaceae bacterium | reverse complement strand
CAAATTGTTAGCTAGTTTGGCGACTTCGCCCATACCGATATCGCCCATGTGAAAGATATTCTTGCCGATCACATTGAACACCGGGCGGCACACTTCGAGCAGCGCCAGATCCCCGCCCACCATGAGCGAAAGCGTACCAGCCCGGGCACCAGACTCAGCACCGCTCACTGCCGCATCCAGCACCCCGACTTTCTTGTCCTTTGCCAGTGTGGCGATCCGTTGGCAGGTCTTAGGATGCACGGTGCTATGGATGACAAGAATTGAGCCCGGACGAGCACCCACCAACACTCCGCCGCCATCTTTGCCGAGAATGACTTCTTCAACCTGGGCATCATTAACGACGATAGTTTCTATAATATCGCAGCGTTCGCCAACTTCTTGGGTCGAGCGGGCCACCTTGGCGCCGAGCTTTTCTAACGTGCGCAGCGGTTCCGGTCGGATGTCATAGACAGTGAGATCAAATCCCGCCTTGGCGATATTGGTTGCCATAGGCTCACCCATGTTGCCGAGGCCGATGAAGCCGATTTTCTTGTCCATTTTTGTAACTCCTAACTGTTCTTGCCTACCAAACGAAACTTCGGCAGGGAGATCTCGGGCGTCACATCGTCAAACACAACTTCTACTTCCAGTCCACAGTCCAGCTCTTCGTTCTTGCAGCCGACCACCTGACTGATGATCTGCGGCCCTTCGGCCAGCTCAACGAGCGCGACGTTATAGGGGATGTCGTCTTTGAAGCCCGAGTGCCAGAGCTGGTAGTAGACGCCGTACGAATAAATTGTGCCTCTGCCACTGAGTTGTACCCACTCTTGATCAGATGAGAGACAGTTGGTACACACCGGCCCCGGAGGCAGGTGAACATACCCGCAGGCTCGGCACTTCTGGGCCACGAATTCATGCCGTTTGGCCGCCTGCCAGTACGGCGCGTTCCAGGTCTCGATCACCGGCAAAGGTTTGTGGTATTCCGCCACCGTTCTACCTCCGCAAGATCAGCGCGCCCGCGTGTTCACGCAGGCCGCCAGTGTAAGTACACATGATGAGTTCGACGTCCTTGATTTGCCGCGGCCCACACTCACCACGCAGCTGGCGCACGGCGTCGCAGGTGTTCTGCCAGCCCACCATGTAGGTCTCGGACAACTGTCCGCCGTTCACATTCACGGGGAGCTCCCCACCGAGGGCAATGCGTCCACCCTGAATCCAGCGACCGGCTTCACCCTGCGGGCAGAAGCCGTAGTTTTCCAGCGCGGCGAGAATCGCCGGGCTGTAGGCATCCTGGACGTAGAGCGCCTGAATATCTTTCACCCCCACGTCAGCCATGTCAAAAACCATCTTGGCAACCGCTTGTTGTTGAAAGCTCTGCATCACCAGATCTGGGGTCTCGTAGGCACGAAACGCTTCTTGCCGGCCCAGGCCGCAGATGTACACCGGCGGTTTCCGTAGGTCTCGAGCTCGATCGGCTGTGGTCAGGACAAACGCGTGGCCGCCATCGGTGATGTAGCAGTAGTCGAACAACCGCAGTGGCCACACCACGTACCGGGCGCTCAGGTAGTCATCCAGGGTGACGGGCGTGCGTTGCGCGGCCTTCGGGTTGAGGAGGGCGTGTTGACGCTGATTAAGAGCCACAGCGGCGAGCTGTTCTTCGGTCGTACCGTAGAGGTGCATGTGTCGGCGAAAGGCAAAAGCGAAAGGAAGCGACGGATTGAAGGCGCCGTAGGGGGCGTGCTCTTCCAGCAATGCCTCACCAAAGCGATTGCGGTTCGTCTTCTGGTTGGTGCCGTAAATCAGAAGAACATAGTGAGCCATGCCGGCGTGGAGCAGGAGTGCAGCGTGCTGAATCATGTAACAGCCGGTAGCGCCGGAGCCGTCGATGGCACCGCCGACTCGTGGGTTCAGGCCCAGCATCAGGCCAACCTTGAGGTAATCGCCTTGATGACCGTAGCTGCGTTGGACGAAGAGTCCATCGATATCGTCTTTCCTCAGCCCACAATCCAGCAGCGCCGCTTTGGCCGCATCGATCGCCAATTCGTCGCCGGTCTTGTTGGGTACTGCTCCCTGCGGCGTGTCGCCCACGCCGACGATACAGATCTGATCGCGAAGGTCCCGCAAGCCCATAAGCTCCCCTCCTCCCTGGAGCTATATAAAACCTGGACGCCGGATGCAATCTTTGCAGGCTCGCAGGCTGAGACGTCGTCCGTTTAGGAGCGATCGTTTTCAGAGCCGGTTGCAACCTGTGGCAGGATCGGAAACTCGACTTTGTCGTAGATTTCTCTGAGCGTCAAGTGACAATCGATCGAAGCAAGACGGACCGTGTCATTAAGGTGACTGATTTCCGTCAGGACCCATTGGTTTCCCTGCCGTACGAACTGCTCGACACGAGCCTTATCTTGAGCAATGAGGATGTACTCTTGTAACGATTCCAGCCGGCGGTAGTGGGACTGAGCAACGAGAGACGACATAACCTTCTCCTCATCAAATGCGGTAGAGTAAGCTGGGTCAAGCTGAGCGAAACCCAGCGCGGGAATGCGTTGCATGCATTCCCGCCTCTGAGGCTACTTTTCACTACTTTCCAACTTCCCCTGCAAAAAGGCAATGATGCGCTCAAAAGCACGGGGATCTTGGACGAAGAAGAGATGTCCACCCTCGAAGAGTTCAAGCCGAGCATTCGGAATCTGTCGCCGCATCGCCTCTTGATTGCTCACTTGGGCAATACCATCGTAGCGGCCACCACAGATGAAGACAGGCATCTTGAGGGTCGGCAGCCGATTGTAGGTATCATGCTCTTTTCGTGCCTCAATTTGCCGGCGGGCGCCAACGGCACGGCCGGGCTCGTTTGCCCCTACCTTAAGGCCGGCGAGCGTTTCCTCGACGAGGGCCTGAAATTCTTGCGAATGCGCAGCCCGCCAGGCTGCGTCACGACGGGTGTCGCTGAGTTCCACGACTTTTTGTGCCCATTCTTGTAACGACAACCCTCTAATCTCGTGCAACGGGTACGAGGCTCCACCAGCACCGCCGCTGCTCGTGCAGCCCAGGACGAGCCGGTCTACGCGGTGTGGATAGCGTATGGTCAACTCCTGAGCCACCATACCGCCAAACGAGACGCCCATCACCATACAACGGTCCCAACCAACCGCTTGTAACAAGGCATCAGCGTCAGCAGCGTAGTCGGCCATGGTGTAGGGGATATCTGGGCGGTCGGTCTGACCGAGGCCGCGCTGGTCGTAGGCCAGAACCTCGAAATGCTTGGGCAGTGGTGAGTCGAAGGCATTAGGCGAGCGCCGCAGGTCACCTCCGGTCCCGCTGATAAAGAGCACACGCGGACCGCTTCCGCGGATTTCATAGTACATCCGAATGTCACGGACAGAGACAAATGGCATGATCGTCCTCCTTTTCGTTGACCCGTTCCCTCCCGAGCTCACCCCCGGCAAGTCCTCTTTTTACCCTGCTCCGATACTCACAGAGACAGCATAGCCCGTAAACTTGCGGACATTGAGGACGCCGGTATCAAACATCAAGTACTGTCCTTTGATCCCTAAGAGGGTGCCTTCAATCTTGGTAGTTTTCTCAAGATGGAGGGCAACAACCCGGGAAGGATAAGCGATGATCGGGTAGCGAAAGGTCTGTACGATCGCCCCATCGACCGGAGCCGTAACAGTACTCTCGGACGAGTCTGAACTAGAGGAAAGTACCTTACCGCAGCGAACGAGCAAAGCATCACGGTGTGCAGGCAGATCATGGAACTCTGGTTCGCCTCGTAACATTCGGCGCCACTCGGTGCGGTCGGCAACGTACTGTTTCAACGCCACTTCGAGCAGCCCGGCCTCATAGCGACTGTGCACGCGGAATACCGGCAAAGCTTGAACCGCACCTTGGTCTAGCCAGCGGACTGGAATCTGACTCGCTCGCGTGATCCCTACCTTCAGCCCAGAGGAATTGGCCAGATACACGTAGTGCGGTTGCATGCAGTTCGCGAGTCCCCAGCTGGGCTCCCGGCAGGTGCCTTGGGCGTAATGGCACAGCTCAGGCTTCACCACACAGAGGTCACAACGCGCCAGAGTCCTGAAACAGGAATAGCAATAGCCCTGGTTGAAGCTTTTGCGGACTTGTTGGCCGCACGCGATACAGGAGATTTCACCCAGCCATTCGATGGAGACCGTCTGCCCCAGGAAAGAATTGAGGGGCAGTTCATGCTCCCCTAAGTGCAGGCTATAGGCTACCGGCGCTTCCGCCCGCGCCTTCATTTTTTGTAAATGACCGCGAATCCGTTCCATGGTGAGACCTGTCCGCAGACTTAGATCCCGAAGAACTGGGCGGCGTTGTCTCCCAGAATCTTGTCGACCGACGCCTCCGGCAACCGGGCCAGCGCTTTGCGCGCTTTCTCGATAGGCCGGACAAACCCTTCAGCATGCGGATAGTCCGACCCGATAAAAAACTTGTCATCACCCACGAGTTCGACCATGTAGGGTAAAGTTCTTTCCTCTGGGTCCGCAGAGATCCAGATGTTGCGGGCAAAATACTCGCTCGCAGATCGCTTCATCTGGGTGGTATGACCCATATAGCTGTAGCGATAATCGAGACGATCCAGCCACTCGGCGACCCAGCCACTGGACGATTCAATAGTGGCGACCCGTAGACGAGGGAAGCGCTCGAATACCCCGTCGTACACCATCGTGGTGAGCGCCATGCGGGGATCTTGGATCACGTTCATACTCACAAACATGAAGCCAGGATTGGGATCTTTATGCCACTCGTTCCCGAGATAGTAGGGATGAACTACAAGGTGGATGCCGACCGCCAGATCAAGTTCCTGGGCCGTCGCCCACACCGGATCAAAGTCAGGATGGCCGAAGCTTTTGCCGGATACCGGCATAGCCCCGACGAACACGGCCCGTACCCCGGCTTTCGCCAGTCGCTCCAGTTCTCGTACCGCTTCAAGTGGATGGCGCAACGAGATGTGCCCGACCGGGAACAGGCGATCGCGATATCCAGTACAGACTTCCAATCCCCAGGTGTTATAGGCACGACAGTGCGCGGCAGCTAGTTCTGGGTCCTCAACGAGCCCATCTGACAAGAGTCCCAACGACGGATACAGAAATTGGCACTCAATGCCTTCCTGATCAAGAAACTGAATGCGCTTACTCATGTCCTCGAAGGTATGACTAAAAATGTCAAAGAGATCAAAAGCGCCTAATCCTACTCCCTGTTCTTTCTGGCCAAACCCGGCAATGACCCCCAGGAAATCCTCGACATTGAACCGGGCTCTGGTATTTTCCTCGACCAGGATCATGTAGCGGTTCTTGTCAGGTCTCCGGACAAAGCGGAGACAACGTGCGCGGTACTTGGGGTCGATGTAACGCTCCCAGACATCCAACGGCTCCAGGAAATGGCTATCGGCGTCAATGATTCGTCCCATGCTGGTCTCCTTTTTTGCAGCAAGAACCCCGAGCAATCGCTTGGACAGTCTCTCAATAGGAAAAGAAACTGCGTATGCGCACCAAGAATTCGCGCCGCAGCGATTCGACGCGATGCTCTCGTGCCACGGCGTTCTGTATCTCGGATTGTGCACGAAGCGCTTGATGCTCGTATAACTGCTGCTGACGGTCGGCAAGGACACGGCTGAGATGATCGGTGAGCTGACTGTTGGCTTCGAGCATGCAGCGCATGTCCTCTTTGTCCATCACCAGCACCTCGGTTTCCTGCAGGGCGGTCACCGTTGCACTCCGGGGTTCGCCAGTCAGCAAGGAAATCTCACCGAAAAAATTGCCAGCTCCCATTGCTCTCACGGGAGCTGCGCGGCCTTGACCATCGCGCACGGATACCTCTACCTGTCCGTTCTTGATGATATAGAAGGTCTCGCCCTGTTCCCCTTGACGACAGATGATCTCACCGGGAGCGAACACCTGGGTTTCCAGACGGCCGGCGAGTTCGCGGAGTTGGTCGTCGCTCAATACCCGCAGGAGTTCGATGTCCTTGAGCCTGGAGATACTGTCGGCAAGTCCGTCAGGAGAGACCTCCTCTCCGTGATGATAAATCTCGCGGATAGGGAAAGGAATCTGGATCTTTTCGCGTCGAAAACGATACCAGATGGTCTTGAGCACGTCGGACTCGATCTGGGGATGGTGAGCAAAGTCCTCTATCCAAAATTTTACAGTGTAGAGGATGGCAAAATCTTGATATGCCGACAGCCACACCTCTGGTGGAGGATGGGCGCACACCCCTTTTGTCTCGCGCGCGCAGTGGAGCAACACCTCCTCCACTTTGGATGGTGGGTGCCGATAGTGCGCCCCTACCTGTATTGCTCGTGCATGCACAGGAGAAGGCAACGAATAGTTGTGAATCTCCATCTTCGCGAGCAGGCTATGCGGGAAAGACACTCGGTTTCCGTACAGTGTCTGGACAGTCATTGAACGCCAGTCGGCTCGCTCAACGAGACCTTCGTAGGCGCCAATCTTGACCCAATGCCCTGCGGTGTACGGCCGGGACATTTGCATCGCAATGCCGGCAAAGAGGTTTCCTAGGGTTTCCTGAAGGGCCAACCCCAAGATAATCGAGACAATAGCCGAACTGGTCACGAGCCCAGCAACATCTTGTATGCTGAATATGCGCGGCAGCAAAAAGAAGAAAAGCAGCGTATAGACAATCC
>CAZAYE010000186.1:0-6643 GCA_964489255.1 uncultured Enterobacteriaceae bacterium | reverse complement strand
AGACGCGGGGTGAGGTACGTGGAGGGGGTAAGAAACCCTGGAGACAGAAAGGCACTGGCCGGGCCCGAGCTGGCAGCACGCGTTCTCCGATATGGGTAGGGGGAGCAACTATATTTGGCCCGCAACCCCGCTCTTATGCTTATCGCTTGCCGCGCAGCGCCCGCCGTACGGCTGTGCGAGCCGCTTTAGCTCTTAAGCAACGGCAGGACGCCTTAGTCGTAGTGAATGACATCGTGCTGCAGGAACCAAAGACCAAGCGAATGGTAGAATTTCTCTCTCGCTTGGAATTAAAAGACAGCGTGCTGGTTGTCATCCACGAGGCAAACTCTGTCGTGGAGAAGGCAGCACATAACCTGCCCCATGTGAAGGTAGTACGGAGCGAAGGACTCAACGTCTACGACTTGCTCCGCTATCGCAAGACGCTTTTTACCCAAGCGGCGTTACGGCAGGTGATCGAGAGGTTAGAGGTATGAGTGGAGACGTGTATGCGGTAATCACTGCGCCATTGATTACCGAGAAAGTAACTCTGGTGAGCGAGGCAGGAAACCAAGTAGTTTTCCGTGTCCGTCCGGAGGCTAATAAGCTTGCCATTAAGAACGCGGTTGAAGCTCTCTTCAAGGTCAAAGTAAAGAAAGTGCGCACGATACAATATCTCGGCAAAGAACGCCGGGTGGGAAAATCTCGAGGACGTCGTCCTGCCTGGAAAAAAGCCTACGTAACCCTTGCGGCTGGCGACCGCATTGATTTCTTCGAGGGGGTCTGAGCATGGCACTACGACAGCATCAACCCACCTCAGCCGGAAGGCGGTTTCAGAGTGTAGCGGATTTTTCCGAGCTGAGTAAAAAGTCCCCCGAGCGTTCTTTGCTCGCTCCCTTACACAAGAGTGGGGGAAGGAACAATCGTGGACGAGTAACCAGTTTCCAGCGTGGCGGAGGGCACAAGCGGCGGTACCGTATCATCGACTTTCGGCGAGAAAAGGACGGGATTGCAGCGAAGGTTGCCGCTATTGAGTACGACCCGAATCGCTCAGCCCGGATCGCCCTATTGCATTATGTTGACGGAGAGAAACGCTACATCCTCGCCCCAGTTGGGCTTCATGTGGGAGACTCTGTGATATCCGGGGAAGGGGCTGATATCAAACCGGGGAACACTCTCCCCCTGCAGCATATTCCCCTCGGGACGATGATTCACAACATTGAGCTCAAGATCGGCAAAGGGGGCCAACTAGTGCGCAGTGCTGGAGTGGCTGCCCAACTCATGGCCAAAGAGGGTGCCTACGCTTCGATCAAACTCCCCTCCGGAGAGGTGCGGCTTGTCCATCAACGGTGCCGAGCAACCGTTGGTCAGGTTGGGAACGTTGATCACGAGAATATCTCCCTAGGGAAGGCCGGCCGTTCTCGTTGGTTGGGGCGACGTCCCCATGTACGCGGAACAGCGATGAACCCGGTTGATCACCCCATGGGAGGGGGAGAGGGAAGAGGAAAAGGTAATCATCCCCAGAGCCCTTGGGGAGTATTGGCAAAAGGGTATAAGACCAGAAAGAATGCTCGCACGGACAAGTACATTCTACAAAAACGGAAGAAATAGCCATGCCCCGTTCAGTAAAAAAAGGTCCTTTTGTTGATGACCATCTTCTCCAGAGGGTCAACGCTCTGATTCAGAGTGGAGAAAAAAGGGTCGTGAGAACCTGGTCCCGCCGCTCCACCATCATTCCCGAGATGATCGGCTACACCTTTGCGGTCCATAATGGGAGGAAGTTCATTCCGGTGTACGTGACCGAAAATATGGTTGGACACAAGCTCGGCGAGTTCTCTCCCACTCGAACTTTCTATAGTCACTCGGGAGATCGGAAAGGCGAGGTTAAGAAAGCAGCGAAAGGGTAGGAGGACGATCATGGAAACGAGGGCCATTACTCGTCACGTCCGCATTTCCCCTCAGAAAGCCCGTTTGGTAGCGGATCTCATTCGCGGCAAAAGGGTAGAAGAGGCGCTGACCATTCTGCGCTTTACGCCGAAGAAGGCGGCGCGGGTCCTCGATAAAACTCTACGGGCTGCTATTGCCAATGCGACAGACACGCAAAATGTGAATCCTGATCTGTTGTACGTCAAACGTACTTACGTTGATGGGGGAACAAGCTGGAAACGTTTCATCCCGCGCGCCCATGGACGGGCAACGCCAATTCGTAAACGGACGAGCCATTTCACCGTCGTTGTCGACGAAAAATAGTAAGGGGGAGTAGGATGGGCCAGAAGGTACATCCCAAAGGATTTCGCCTTGGTATTCTTGAGGGCTGGGAGTCGCGCTGGTTTGCAGAGAAAGAATACCCTGCTCTGTTGCATGATGACATCCGTACTCGTGATTTTATTAAGAAACGTCTGCACCATGCCGGGATCGCTAAGGTTGAGATTGAGCGTGCGGCGAACAAGCAGAAGATTAATATCTACACCGCCAGACCTGGTATTGTCATTGGCAAGAAGGGGGCAGAAATCGAGAAGCTCAAGACCGAGCTCGGGAAACTCACCACCCGAGAAGTGTACTTGAACATTCACGAAGTGCGCCGCCCAGATCTTGATGCCCAATTGGTGGCCGAAAATGTTGCGCTTCAGCTCGAACGACGGGTCGCGTTCCGCCGCGCCATGAAGGAAAGTGTGGCGCGTGCCATCCGCATGGGTGCTCAGGGAGTAAAGGTACGGTGTTCCGGTCGGCTCGCGGGAGCAGAAATCGCGCGTACTGAGTGGTACCGTGAGGGACGGGTACCACTGCATACCCTCCGTGCGGATATCAGCTATGGGATGGCTGAGGCGAAAACCACCTACGGGGTAATCGGCGTCAAGGTGTGGATCTTCCGAGGAGAGGTTCTCACTCGTGAAGAAGAACAACAGAAAATCGCGCTTAATGCCTGAGGATCTCCATGTTAGCGCCAAAGAAAGTCAAATATCGTAAGCAACAAAGAGGTCGCGTGCGCGGAAATGCTACACGTGGGGTGGAACTCGCTTTTGGTGATTATGGCTTGAGAGCGCTGGAACGTGGCTGGGTGACTGCCCGGGAAATTGAGGCTGCTCGTGTCGCCCTCACTCGCCATGTGAAGCGTGGCGGGCGGATCTGGGTGCGCATTTTCCCAGATAAGCCAGTGACGAAGAAGCCCACTGAGACCCGCATGGGAAAAGGGAAAGGTGCGCCAGAATTTTGGGTTGCGGTGATTAAGCCAGGGCGCATGCTCTTCGAGATGGAAGGTATTCCGCGCGAGGTGGCCAAAGAGGCTCTGCGTTTGGCATCGCACAAGCTTTCGGTGAGCACTCAATTCTGCGAACGTCATGGGATGATGTATGCGAGCTAAAGAAATCCGCGACTTGACTGAGGAGGAGATTCGTCAAAAAGAACGCGAGCTGGCCGAAGAACTGTTTCGCCTCAGGCTACGAAAGAGTATAGGGCAGCTCGATAATCCTATGCGCTTGCGGAGTTTACGTCGGGACATCGCTCGCATCAAACTGGTCCGCCATGAACGTACCCGGCGTGGAACAGGAGAATAATGACAGTGCCGGGACACAGAAAAATACGAGAAGGAGTTGTTATTAGCGACAAGATGGACAAGACTGTCGTTGTTTTGGTCGAGCGACTGGTCCAGCACCCAGTTTATAAGAAGTACGTACGTCAACGGAAAAAATACAAAGCCCATGACCCGGACAACCGTTGCCGAGTGGGAGACCTCGTCTCAATTGTAGAGACACGGCCCCTCAGCAAGGAAAAACACTGGCGCGTGCAGACCGTCCTCAAAACGGCAGTCGCTGAGTAAAGGAAAGGAGCAGGGGATGATCCAGGTTGAAACGATCCTGGATGTGGCCGATAACTCTGGCGCCCGTCAGGTGCGCTGCGTCCGTGTACTAGGCGGAACACGCCGAAGGTACGCGTCGGTCGGGGACGAAATCGTGGTGTCGATTAGAGAAGCGATTCCCAACGCCAAAGTGAAGAAAGGCGATGTCATGCGTGCAGTGATTGTGCGCACCGCAAAAGAAATCGGTCGTCCAGATGGATCGTTCATTCGTTTCGATACGAACTCAGCGGTGCTGTTGGATAATCAGCGGGAACCGGTGGGAACTCGTATATTTGGGCCGGTAGCGCGTGAGTTGCGCGCTAAGCGTTTCATGAAAATCATCTCTCTCGCACCTGAAGTGTTATAGGAAACAATGATTATGTTAGCGCGGGTGAAAAAGAATGATACCGTCATGGTCATCGCTGGCAAGGAGCGCGGCAAGATCGGCAAGGTGCTGCGCGTGCTACCGGTGGAAAACCGAGCGGTCGTTGAACGGCTGAATCTGGTGAAGCGCCATCTCAAGCCCCGTGGACCACAAAACCCTGGGGGTATTGTTGAGAAGGAAGCACCAATCCACCTTTCTAACCTGATGCCGATGTGTGAGCGCTGTAATGCCCCGGTTCGCATCGGCAGCCGGAGGCTGGAGGATGGGAGCAAGGCCCGCGTCTGCCGTCGCTGTGGCGAGTTACTGGACAAGTAATATGGCGCGTCTCAAAGACTTCTATAAGCAACAAGTCGTCCCTGCTCTGCAGAGGGAATTGGGGTACGAAAATGTCATGCAAGTCCCACGTCTGACGAAAATTGTCGTCAATATGGGGCTTGGGGATGCTGTGCAAAATGCGAAACTCCTTGAGACTGGGGTGAGCGAACTCACACAAATTACTGGTCAGAAGCCGGTCATCACTCGTGCCCATAAGTCGATCGCGAATTTTAAGCTTCGTGAAGGGGTATCGATCGGCTGTGCGGTCACGTTGCGTGGTGAACGCATGTATGAGTTCTTCGACCGTCTCGTCAACATTGCTCTCCCCCGCGTTCGAGATTTCCGCGGCGTTTCGGAGAATTCCTTCGATGGTCGAGGAAACTATTCCTTAGGCATTAGGGAGCATACGATCTTTCCCGAAATTAATCTCGATAAAGTCGAGCAAGTTAAAGGTTTCACTGTCTCAATGGTGACGACAGCGAAGACAGACGCCGAAGGCCGTGCACTGTTGCGTGCCCTCGGTGTCCCTTTCCGGAGTTAGCTCATGGCACGCACCTGTTTACGAGTGAAAGCAGAACGAAAACAAAAATTTGCCGTCCGTCAGTATAACCGCTGCCCGCTGTGTGGCAGAGCCCGGGCTTTTTACCGCCGCTTTCGCATGTGCCGTCTGTGTTTACGTAAGTATGCGCTCAAAGGACAGATTCCTGGTCTCACGAAAGCGAGTTGGTAGAGAGGGAACACATGACAACCGATCCGATCGCCGACCTGCTCACTGCTATCCGGAACGCGCTGCATGCCAGGAAAGAACGCGTCGATGTGCCCTGTTCTCACCTTAAAGAGGCAATCGTGAAAGTGATGGTAGAAGAGGGGTTTATCAAAGAACACAGTATTGTCGAAGAAAACGGAAAACCACGGCTGCGCGTGTGGCTCAGGTATGACTCGGCCGGACGTCCGGCGCTCCATGGGCTCAAACGCATTAGTAAGCCGAGCCTGCGTACCTATGTCGGGGCGGATACGATTCCGCTTGTGCAAAATGGACTTGGTGTCAATATCCTCTCAACGTCCCGCGGCATATTGGCCGACCGTGAGGCACGCAAGCTGCATGTAGGGGGAGAAATCCTCTGCAGTTTGTGGTGAGTACTCGGAAAGAGAGAATCGTACATGGCAGGTATTGGGCGTTGGCCTGTACCGATACCAGATAAGGTGCAGGTCTCCGAGAGTGCAGGAACAGTAACCGTGCAGGGACCAAAGGGGAAGCTTGCCCTGCCCGTCGATCCAGCGTTGGCCGTCCACATATCGAATGGAGCGATTGTAGTGGTGCAAAAAGAAGAATCGCGCCGGTCTAAGGCCCTCCATGGGCTCACCCGGAAGCTTATTGCCAACATGGTTGAAGGGGTAAGCAAAGGATTTACCCGATCCCTAGAGATCAGTGGAGTAGGATATAGAGCTGAGGCCAGAGGAAATAGCGCACTGCAATTGAGCCTGGGATACTCCCATCCGATCATTTTTCAGTTACCTCCAGGTGTTCAGGCTAAAGTTGAGCGACAGACCGCGATCACTCTCGAAGGGATTGATAAACACCTCCTTGGTGAAGTGGCAGCGGCGATTCGCCGCTTACGCCCGCCTGAGCCTTACAAAGGGAAGGGCGTGAAGTATACAGAAGAGAAGATTCGTAGAAAGGCCGGCAAAACCGCCGGGGCACGGTAGACGCTATGGCACGCACGAATCCTCGCGAGCGTGGGCGGACCCTACGGCAGAAACGTGTACGGAAACGAGTAAAGGGGACCGATGCGCGGCCACGTCTGTGTATCTACCGCAGTGGCAGACACGTGTACGTACAGGTGGTTTCCGACGAAAGTGGCCAGACCCTTGTCTCAGCATCGACGCTTTCCGCAGAATTACGCGCAGCTCTGAAGAAAACTGCAACGGTGGAGGCAGCAAAGGAAGTGGGCACCTTGATTGCCCAGAAGTGTCAGAAAAAGGGGATTAGCCAAATAGTGTTTGACCGAAATGGGTTCTTATATCACGGCAGAGTCCGCGCAGTGGCTGAAGCTGCGCGTGAGGCTGGCTTGCAATTCTAAGGAGTATACCAGTGGTGGCTTTCGAGGAGCGTGTCAGTCCAGAGGGGCTGG
>CAZAYE010000185.1:3947-6656 GCA_964489255.1 uncultured Enterobacteriaceae bacterium | reverse complement strand
GGCTCAAGGGAGGCCTACTGGCGCGTGCAGCCCTTATTTGAATCGGTGGCCGCTAGTTATAAGGAGCGCGCCATCGCAGTTGTGCTCACCGGCACCGGCAGCGACGGGTCCATGGGAGTGCAAGCGGTCAAGAAAATGGGAGGGACAGTCATCGTTCAGGATGAGAAAACCTCGGAGTTTTTCGGCATGCCTGGTGCTGCGATTCACGCCGGGGCAACTGATTTTATTCTGCCCTTAGATGAAATTCCTACAGCGCTGATCGCATTGGTGATGAAAGGAGCGGCGGAATGAATAACGCCACGGACAACGCGGAATTTCACGCGCTGATAGATTTCATTAAGCAAAGTCGAGGCTTCGACTTTACCGGTTACAAGCCTAACAGCCTCATGCGTCGGGTGCGTAAGCGTATGCAGACCGTAAACCTGGAACAATTTAGCGATTACGCCGATTACTTAGAGGTTCATCCCGAAGAGTTCGTCTTTCTCTTCAACACCGTCCTCATCAACGTCACTGCCTTTTCCCGTGACCCCCTGGTCTGGGACTTCCTGACCCAGGAGGTCGTTCCCAAAATCATTGAGAACAAACCCGTAGACCAACCCATGCGGATCTGGAGTGCCGGCTGCGCCTCCGGCGAAGAAGTCTATACCCTGGCCATCATCTTCGCAGAGGCCCTGGGGCTGGAGCAGTTTCAACAGCGGGTCAAAATCTACGCTACGGATGTAGATGAAGACGCCTTGACCCGCGCTCGTCAGGCCAGTTATAGCGCCAAGGATGTAGAGCCGATTCCTGTCGCCCTCCGCGAAAAATATTTTGACCAGGTGGGAGACCGCTATGTCTTCCACAGCGACCCGCGCCGCGCGGTCATTTTTGGCCGCCACGATCTTATTCAGGATGCTCCTATTTCTCACCTAGATCTGTTGGTGTGCCGGAATACGCTCATGTATTTCAATGCGGAGACTCAAGAGAAAATTCTGGCTCGTTTTCACTTCGCGCTCAATGAGCATGGGTATCTTTTTCTCGGCAAAGCCGAAATGCTACTGACGCACGCCAGCCTTTTCAGCCCAGTGAATCCGCGCTATCGAATTTTTACCAAGGTACGGCAGGCCAATTTGCATGGCCATCTGTTGTTGGCACAAGGCGGCGCTCCCGAAGGGATGAACACCCTTACCCGCTACGTTCGTTTGCGAGAGGCCGCTTTGGAAACCGCGCCAATTGCCACAATAGTGATAGACCTCAACGGCAATTTGGTGCTCGTTAGCGAGCAAGCTTGCATCCTTTTCGCGCTCTCCCCTAAGAATCTGGGCCATCCGTTCCGCGATCTTGAACTATCGTATCGACCGGTTGAATTGCGCTCCTTGATCGATGAGGTCACCGCCAAACGCCTGCCGATCTCTTTGCGCAATATTGAGTGGGGTACGTTGATGCACGAAACTCGGTATCTGGACGTCTGCGTGACACCCCTGGCGGAGAACGGGGGCGCGGTAATCGGCACTAGCATCAGTTTTATGGACGTGACTCGCTCTCACCACTTACAAGAAGATCTGCAGCGCTCGAATCAAGAGCTGGAAACCGCCTATGAGGAGTTGCAGTCCACCAACGAGGAACTGGAGACCACTAATGAGGAACTGCAGACCACCAATGAGGAGTTGCAGTCCACCAACGAAGAAATGAAGACCGTGAACGAAGAATTGCAATCCACCAACGAAGAACTGCAGACGACGAACGAAGAGCTACGCCAGCGCACGGACGAGTTGGGCCGAACGAACCTCTTCCTTGAGGCTATCCTTGCCAGCGTGCGTACCGGGGTTGTTGTCGTGGATCCTACGTTTGACATCCATGTATGGAGCGACAGGGCGCAGGATCTGTGGGGTCTGCGGGCGGATGAGGTGCAGGGGCAATCGTTCTTGAGCCTTGACTGCGGTCTGCCAGTCGAGCAACTAAAGGGGTCTATGCGGGCCGTGCTGAGCGGGGAAGCCAATTCTCAAGAACTCATGCTGGATGCGAGAAATCGCCGCGGGCAGGCAATCCGGTGTCGGGTGATGTGTACACCACTCCTTGGAGTCAGAAAAGAAATCGCAGGAGTCGTCTTGCTTATGGAGGAGGAGAAGGCAGAGAATGAAGAAAGCTAGAGGATAGCGGTCTATTCCGGATCAGGAGAAATCTACGGAGCACTTATGAGCCCAGAGGAATGGATGGCCAAGGTGCAATCCTTGCAAGCACACATACAGGAACTGCACAAGCGTGCCACGCACGGCGATGTGCAACCGGACACGGCAGTCCCGCCGGGCATGGAGGAACTACAGCAGGCATTAGAAGAGCTGTCCACAGCGGAGGAGGAACTGCGCCAGCAGAATGAAGAGTTGCAAGCTGCCGCACAAATTATCGAGGTGGAGCGTCAGCGCTACCAAGAGCTGTTCGATTTTGCTCCCAACGGCTATCTCATCACGACTCCTACAGGCAGGATTCAAGAAGCCAACCGTGCAGCAGCGGAGTTGCTCAATGTCTCGGTGCGATTTCTGATTGGCAAGCCGCTCTTCCTCTACGTAGATGAGACAGGACAAAAAGTTTTTTCCGAATCTCTGAAACGACTCGAGGGGGTTGGGAACAAGCAAGAGCTAGAGGTACGGCTACGGCCCCGCGATCGGGCGGTTTTCGATGCTGCGCTGACGGCTGCTCCGATGCGTAATCCGGCGGGTCGGGTGATTGGAC
>CAZAYE010000185.1:0-3937 GCA_964489255.1 uncultured Enterobacteriaceae bacterium | reverse complement strand
CAAGATACCTCCGAACGCAAACGAGCCCAAGAACTACTGCAGCGGCTAAACGAGGAACTGGAACGGCGAGTGGCGGACCGAACCGCAGAGCTGCAAAGATCGAACCAGGAGCTCCAGCAGTTTGCCCATGTGGTCTCGCACGACCTCCAAGAACCGCTGCGCATGGTCAGTACCTACGTTCAGCTTCTGGCCGAACGGTATCGTGGCCAACTGGATACGAACGCCGACGAATTCATCGACTATGCGGTTGAAGGGGTGGCGCGGATGCACCAGTTAATTCTCGACCTGCTGGAGTACTCGCGCGTACAAACGCGGGCGAAAGCGTTCACCGCCGCAAGCTGCGAAGAGATCTTGGCACGCGTCCTCAGCAATCTGCGAACAATGATCACCGACAAGGCTGCCATGGTGACATACGATCGGCTGCCGACCGTGACTGGCGATGCTTCACAATTGAATCAGATATTCCAAAACTTACTGAGCAATGCTCTCAAGTTTCATGGTCAAGAGCCTCCCCAGATACATATTGCCGCTGAGCGCAAAAACGATGAGTGGGTATTTTCGGTGCGGGATAACGGTATTGGCGTTGACTCTAAGCATGCCGAACGTATCTTCGTTATTTTCCAGCGGCTGCACACGCACCGAGAGTATCCAGGGACGGGTATTGGGCTGGCCATCTGCAAGAGAATCATCGAGTATCACGGCGGCCGCATCTGGGTAGAGTCGGAGGTCGGGAAGGGCAGCACTTTTTATTTTACCCTGCCGGCGGGAGAAGAATTAAAAATTAAAAATGTAAAATGCAAAATGAAAAGCCCCTTCCTAAGCTTCTTCATTTTTAATTTTTAAATTTTTCAGTCTTCATTGTCTTTGCCGTCCTCATTATCCCCAGAGTTTCCTCACGGTGGGAGATAGAGTCCTCGCGGGAATTTCCCTTCGTAGCCGCCAGCCGCTTTTTGCTTCTTGCGGAACAACGGACCAGCAGTTTTATATTCGGCTTCTGAGACCTTCTCGACCTTTTCAGCTTCGACGCCACGCATCAGGACGTAAGTCCCGACAGTTTTCTCTTGCACGAAGGTACCCGTGACGTGACAAAGATCCCCCTGCTTGAAAGTAGGCTGCCCCCACGTAAACACCGGCAGGACCACCTTGCCGGCGTCTATGAGATCAAAAGTCGTGTACGGTCTGTCTCCATAGCGGGTGATCATGTT
This sequence comes from uncultured Enterobacteriaceae bacterium, assembly GCA_964489255.1. Classification (GTDB taxonomy): domain Bacteria; phylum Desulfobacterota; class Binatia; order Bin18; family Bin18; genus CAZAYE01. Next base: position 2,732 of record CAZAYE010000185.1, on the reverse strand, counting down.
GGTCACCTCACCAACCACACTGACCGGCTGCTGATCGAACGCGGCAGGAGAGTTCACCACTTCAGCAACAGTGTGGGCAGAGACAACCGCAGGCAAGAGGAGGAGCAGCAATGTCCAAGAAAAGGACTGCCTCGGCCATCCCTGGGCGACGCAAAGGGTCATCCCTGTAGCTACTTTCCGGAGACGTGCCATATTGCCGCCATTACAGAGGAGGCCGTCGCAGCCCGGGCGCGAACCCACTGCAAGATTCTCCACTCAGAGACCTTGGCGGTACGTAAGCCCCTCAGGTCGTCAAAAAACGAATAGACCACTGGTGTGACTAATAGAGTAATCAACAAACACATGGCTTGGCCGCCGACCACGACAGTCGCCAGCGAAGCGCGAGACCCCGCACCGTCTCCCCGCCCAAGGGCGATCGGCAGCATGCCGGCGATGATAGTGAGAGTGGTCATGAGAATTGGGCGTAATCGCACCCGGTCCGCCATGATCTGGGCCTCATGCCTCGGCATGCCCCTGCCGCGCAGGTAGTTGGTGTAATCGACTTGCAAAATAGCATTCTTCTTCACCACCCCCATCAGCAGAAAAACTCCGAGGACACTGTAGATACTTAAGGGGTTTTCAGTCAGGACCAAACTCAGAATGCCGAACGGCAGACTCAGGAACATCGAGACCATAATGGTCACTGGGTGAATAAAGCTCTCGAACTGCGCGGCCAGCACGACGTAAATGAACACAATACTCAAGACAAAGGCGATGGCAAAATTTTGCAGCGCCTCAATCATGATCTTCCCTCGACCGAGATAGGCGGTGGCATATTCCGGCCCGAGATTCAGTTCTTTCACCATCGCGCTGCCTTGCAGCATCGCTTCTCCCAGCGGCTTCGCGTGCAGGTTCGCCAGGACTGTCACCTGTCGCTCTTGCGCATAGCGATCAATTTGCGCTGGACTCTTCCCAGGCAAGAGCGTGGTGACGTTGCTCAGACGAACCAGTCGCCCGTCCCGGGCCGGCACCATCAATTCAGCGACTGTGGTCGCATCTTTGCGGGCCCCAGGGGCCAATCGTAAGCGGACGTTATACTGCTCGTCTCCTTCGCGATAGAAGGTAATTCGCTCGCCTCCCACCTGGGTGCGTAAGGCCGAGGCAATGTCTTCAACCCGCACGCCCAAATCAGACGCCTTTCGGCGATCGATATGGACTTGTACCTCAGGGTGGCGTAGCGCCTGGCCGGTGTCTACATCCACGAACCCTGGAATAGCGGAGAGCTTCTGAATGAGTTGCTGAGCAGCCCAATCCAGCACGTTGAGGTCTGGTCCGCGGATGACCAGATTGAACGGAGTCTGCCGGAACCCGCCGCCTTGGACCATGTTCAAGTTCTGCACACTGACACGCAGGCCCGTATATTTCTTCAGCAACCCACGCACGGCCTGCATGACCTCCATCTGCGAGCGTTGTCGTTCAGAGAGGTGAGTCAACCCGATATAGATTGAGGCGTCGGTCACATTGCTGAGATATTGTCCGCGTACGCCAATGGTCGTGAACAGATGTTCGACTTCGGGAAAGGTGCGCAAGTCTTTTTCCACCGCCTGTAGCAGCGCGTCGCTGTGTTCCAGGGAGGAACCGGGCGGAGTCTCGATCACCACCTCGAACTCGCTCATATCATCGTCCTGGAATACTTCAACTTTGGTGACGCGCAACAAAGGAAACAAGGAGAAGAACACCAACGCCGCTCCCATCAAGGTGATGAAGCGATGGCGCAGACACCACTCCAGCACGATCTCGTACCCTCGTTCCATCGCGGCATAGAAGCGCGACTCGCGCGCCGTTTGATGGCTGGAGGTCACTTTGAGGAATCGTGAACACAGCATCGGCACCAAAGTGAACGACACCAATAAAGACACCATGATGGCAAAGGTGGCGGTCAGGCCGAAACTGCGGAAGAACCGGCCCATGACCGCCCCCATGAACGCCACCGGCAAAAAGATCACAACTAGGGATAAGGTCGTCGCCATGACTGCCAGAGCGATCTCCCGCGTCCCCTCTATAGCCGCATCCCAGGGAGAACGCTTCTCTTCCTCCACATGGCGGAAGATGTTCTCCAGCACGATGATGGCATCATCGATGACAATGCCGGTCGAAAGCGACAATGCCATCATCGTCATGTTGTTGAGGGTAAAGTCCATATAACGCAAGAAGGTGAAGGTGGCGATGATCGAGGCCGGAATGGAAATGGCGGTGATCAAAGCGCTGCGCCAGTTGCGGATGAAGAACAACACCACGATTGCCGCCAGAAATCCACCCAGGATCAAGTGTTCCTGGACCTCTTCCATGGAGCGGCGGATAAAACGCGACTGGTCGCGGACGATCTCAAAACGGATGTCCTGCGAAAGCGTCTTCTTAATCTCTGCCAATTTGGCCCGCACCCGGTCCGCCACCTCCACGGTGTTAGTGCCCGACTGTTTGCGGATGAGTAAAGAAACCGCGTTCTCTCCGTCCAGGCGGGAGAGCGTGCGCACCTCCTCTTGACCATCGATGGCATACCCGATGTCCTTAATCCGCACCGGCGCGCCTTTAATGTCCGCAACGATGATGTTGTTGAATTCGCTGGCTTCTTCAATCCGTCCAAGCGTGCGCAACCCCTCTTCTCGCGCTTCCCACGTGAGCCGCCCACCAGGAATCTCGGTGTTTGGCCTACGAATCGCCTCCCTCACTTGCTGGAACGACAAGTTGTAAGC
>CAZAYE010000184.1:0-6660 GCA_964489255.1 uncultured Enterobacteriaceae bacterium | reverse complement strand
AGTCATGATGGACAATTCCGTCAAGAGCTACTTCTTCCAGCACCTCTCCTTCCAGCGAGATGATCGGGCCCTGAACGACCGGCTCGGTGGGACCAACACGCTCTATCTCCTCGTTGAAGGACCCGAGGAAGATGCGATGAAAGACCCTCAGGTCCTCCGGGCGATGGAAGCAACCCAGCGCTTCCTCGAACAACAACCTCAGGTCGGGAAGACCCTCTCCCTGGCGGACTTCATCAAGCGGATGAACCGAGCGATGCACGGCGACGACCCGGCGTATGATCGGATCCCGGAGAGCCGGGAACTGATCTCTCAGTATCTGCTGCTCTACTCCATGTCAGGCGAGCCGGGGGACTTCGACACCTACGTGGACTACGGCTATCAATCTGCCAATATCTGGATCTTCGTCAAAACTGACAGCAGCGCCTTTCTCCAAGAGCTTATCGCCAGGCTGTACGATTTCCTTCCCACCCAATTCGGTGACCGAGCCCAGGTCAGGATGGGGGGAAGTGTTGCCCAGACCACAGCCCTTAACGAGGTGATGGTGCACGGGAAGATCCTGAACATTATCCAGATTAGTGGGGTGATTCTGTTCATTACTTCGGTGGTGTTCCGGTCCCTCCTGGCAGGACTGTTGGTGCTCGTCCCCTTGCTCCTAGCAGTGCTCGCCAACTTCGGCCTCATGGGATTGATGGGGATTCAGCTGAACATCGGGACCTCCCTTATCTCCGCCATGGCCGTGGGGATCGGGGCCGACTACGCCATCTACCTCATCTATCGCCTCCGGGAGGAGCTGGCCCGCGGCGTGGATGAAACAACGGCATGCCGTACCGCCCTGACCACGGCAGGAAAGGCGATCCTCTTCGTAGCCTCGGCGGTGGCTGGTGGCTACGGGGTACTCCTCTTCTCCTATGGCTACTATATCCACATGTGGTTCGCCATACTGATCGCGACGGCCATGCTGGTAAGCTCCTTGGGCGCCCTCACCATCTTGCCTGCTTTGATCCTGACATTGCGTCCCCGCTTCGTCTTTGGCGTGGCCCGTCGGCACCTGGTCCCTGCTCCCGAGAGCATGGTGGTCCTCCTTCTCAGCTTGGGGGTTGGCTTTCCGCCTCTTGGCGTGGCGTGGGGAGAGCCGTTGACAGCCACGGAAATCATGGAAAAGAACTTCGTCGTCGCGAAGGTTGTGGATTCTGTCTCCGCTGTGACCTTTACCTTGATCAACAAGACCGGCCAGGAGCGTATCAGGAAAACCGTAACAGTCTCAAAGCTCCAGCCCAACGGTGTGGACAACATGCAGATGATCCGGTTTCCTGCCCCGCCTGACGTTAAAGGGACGGCTATCCTCGCGATTGAGCATACGGAGCAAGACGACGACATTTGGGTCTATCTACCGGCGCTCAAGAAAGTCCGACGGTTGGTTGCCGCAAACAAGAGGGATAGTTTCGTCGGTACCGACTTCTCCTATGGTGACGTCATCGGTCACAAGGTCGAAGACTGGGAACACCGTCTGCTCGGGGAGGAGGTGGTGGACGACCAGCCATGTTATGTGATCGAGTCCCTCCCGCGGAATGAGTCGGTGCAGGCAAACAGCGGCTATGCGAAGCATCACTCCTGGATCCGCAAGGACAAGTTTGTGACGATCAAGGAAGAGTTCTGGGACCAAACCGGCCAGCCCCTCAAAACTTACAGGGGGTTCGACGTTCGGCTTGTTGACCCTGACAGGGCAAAATGGCGTCCCATGCGGCTGGAAGCCGCCAATATGCAGACGGGTCATCGCACCATCATCCGATTCGAGAACTTTAAGGTGAACCAACAGGTGCAAGATGAGTTCTTTACGACCCGCTACATGGAGCGAGAGCCTTGACGCGCATCGGCCGAGCGGGGTTCGCACTGATCGCCCTGCTCGGGACGACGTCCGTCTTTGCAGCAGAACTCCCCGACGGTATCAATACCAATGTCCTGAGGAACTTGCTCCAGCAGGCTCCTGTAAGTGGTTCCATCAGGGGGAGCTATTGGAGTTCCTCCAGGACTCTCGATGACCGAGAGCATCTGGCCGTTGCTACGCTCTGGCTCAAGGCTACACCGAAGCTCGGATCCAATGCCTCACTCCTCGTGGAAGGGTGGGTTATCAATCAGCAATTGTTCCGCGAGGAGGAGACCGACGGAGCGCTCCGGGAAGCCTATCTAGATGTGAGTTTGGGCCCTGTGGACCTTCGCGTCGGCAAGCAGATCATTGCCTGGGGGCGGGCCGACCGGATCAATCCAACCGACAACCTCACTCCCCGGGACTTCACCTTGCTCGTCTCTGAGGACGATGATCAACGGCTTGGTCCGTTTGCCATTAAGACCACCTATTACATTGGGGGATTCTCGCTGACCGGCGTGTGGCTGCCTCACTTCGAGTCTGACACTATCCCGCTTAGACAGCCCCCTCCGTTGTTCACGCTGCGTGAGCGGGAGCCGGACGAGACCGTGGGGCAGTGGGCCCTCAAGATCGAGCAAACGGGAAAAAGAGTAGACTGGTCCTTCTCCTACTTTGACGGTTTCGATCCCTTCCCAGACCTGGGGATCGGCCAGGTCAGCACTGCGAGAGTGGACGTCCTTCTGCGCAATCATCGTATCCATGTGATCGGGGCTGACGCCGCGACCACGATCGGCCGTTACGGACTGCGGGGAGAGATGGCCTACACCTTTACGGAGGATGCCGGGGGCCGCAATCCCGAAGTGAAAAACCCCTTCTTCTTCCTGGTCGTAGGTGGAGACCGGACCTTCTTCGAATACCTGAATATCAATCTCCAGTATATCGTGCGGGTAGTGGTCAATTTTCGCAGCCCTTTTCAGATCCAGGACTTCATACAGCGGAACGTCGCCATCCAGCAGGCCGTGCAGACGAACCAACTGGATCGGGTTCAACATGGCATCTCGTTGCGCCTCAGCCATAAGTGGTGGAATGAGACCCTCGAAGGAGAGGTGGTCGGGGTCTTCGCGATTACCCGTGGGGGCTATGTGATTCGGCCCAAGGTGACCTACGCCTTGACCGATCGTTGGAAGGGTGTGATCGGGGCTGACATCTTCCGCGGACCTCGCCCCTCCTTTTTCGATAATCTCCGCGACAACTCTACAGCCTATGCCGAACTACGCTGGAGCTTCTAAGTCATAGGCCTCTGAGACCACCGGTCTTCATCCGTGTGGATCTCTAAATCCGTTGAAGGATCGGCTCCAACATCAGCCGGACCATCGGCTGAAAGAATGTCTCTGAGCAGGGCCATAGAGAGTTCCCTTTCCTCTTGACTTTCTGGGGAGACGGGGAGTAGCGTCTGCCTTACCGGAGCGAAAGGGAAGCGGAAGGAGACTTCTATGAGATACCAATGGGGATGTGTCCAGGTACTTGTCTGCCTATTAGGAGTACCGCTGACAGTTTGTGCGCAAGCGACGAATCCTGTCGATCAAACAGAACTCGTTCAAGCACTATTGGCTCGTATTGATAAACTGGAAAGGCGCGTGGCGGAGCTGGAAAATAATTCCCAGGACACAGCCAACGTGGCCGGAACCGATCTTGCGACACAAGCGGCAGGAAGTACTGTACTGCCGACGGAACATATCCACCGGGAACCTCAGGGGCAGAGCGAGCGCGCCGAACTACAACCGACGTACCCATCCCTTAACATTGCGGGATTCACCGATTTTAACTTCAAGGCTACAGATCAGCGCGGCGCCAAGAGCGGTTTCGACGAAGGTCAATTCGTATTGCATTTCAGCTCGGCTTTATCCCCAAAGCTCAGCTTCTTCGGAGAACTCAGCCTGACTGCACGCCCAGATGCCGGGAGAGGCTCACCGGCGGCGGCTGGTTTCAACGCGGAAGTCGAACGCAGCATCTTACGGTATGACCAGAACGATTACCTCAAGATTTCAGTCGGTCGCTATCACACACCAATCAATTGGTGGAACACTGCCTTCCACCACGGCCAGTGGTTGCAGACCACCGTTGGTCGGCCGGAAATGACGCAATTCGGCGGCCAGTTCATCCCGGTTCACTTTGTTGGGGGCTTGTTAGAAGGCGTGTTTCCAGCCTACGGCTTGAATCTCAACTACAATCTTGGTGTGGGCAACGGTCGTGGTTCGGTCATTAGCCGCGCTGGCGATTTCGGTGACGTCAACAATAATCGCGCGTGGCTGATCAATTTATTCGCAAAGCCGGATCGTTTCTTTGGCCTGCAGGTCGGAGGTTCGCTCTATCGCGACAAGCTCACAGTGGCCGAGGGACGGGAGTTCCGCGAATGGATTACCGCCGGACACCTGGTCTGGCAACGGGAAGACCCGGAAGTGATTGCCGAGGTCGCCAATGTGAACCATCGCGAAGTGGGTCATTCCCGTTCCTTCGACAGTCAGGCATTTTACATTCAGGCGGCCTACCGCCTGCCGTGGTTTGAGAGGCGCTGGAAACCTTATTATCGGTTCGAGTATATTGACGTTGCCCGGAACGATGTGGTCTTCCGCAGTGTCCCGGGCCTGACAGGATCGGTCGTGGGGTTGCGATACGACTTTGCCGACTTTGCCGCGATTAAATTGGAATACCGCAACCAGCAACGTCCCGATCAGGCGGACGTCAATGGTATATTCTTGCAAAACAGCTTCATGTTCTGAGAGACAAACACGGATGGGACAACTGACTCTTCTCGCTCAATCTCGGACGTTCCTTATCGCTGGGCTTTGTCTGGCCCTGTTTTCTGCTGCGGGCACTATGGTGTCGGCCGAGGATATTGCCGTTGTTGCTCACCCTGACGTGCCGGCAAACAACCTCAGTTTCGCGGAGGTGCGTAATTTGCTCCTTGGGGACCGCCAGTTTTGGTCGGCAAACCTGCGCGTAACCCTGCTGATGCGCGCACCCGGGGCTCGGGAGCGCGACGTGGTGCTGAAGACCATCTACCAGATGACCGAGGCGCAGTTCCGCCAATACTGGATTGCCAAAGTCTTTCGGGGGGACGTCACCGCAGGGCCACGGATCGTGTACTCGAACGAAATGGCGGCGGAACTGGTGAGCGTCATCCCGGGCGCTATCGCTTTTGTCAACGCCACCCAGGTCCCCCAGCAGCTCAAGGTGCTCAAGGTCGATGGGTACCTACCTGGCGAAGAAAGGTACCCATTGCGCTAGCCAAGACCTATGACTATCCGGCGACGACTAGTGCTCTCGTTTCTGGCCATTCTCGCGTTATTTGGCCTGAATTTGCTGATCTACTTCTGGAGCAGCCAGACACGGAGCGCTACCGTCGAAGATCTACGGCGAGCCATTGCTCGCCAGATTCTGGTTGCGTCTATCAAGCAGAACTTGAACGACCGCCAGAAACAAGTGGCCCTGCTCAGCCAGGTGATGGCGGAAGCTGGGATGAGCGGTGTGGGCCCTGACGCGATTGCCCAATTCAAAGGTCAAGTCAAAGCCACCGGACAACAGATCCAGGCGCTGCGAGAACTATCTGATCCCGCGGTGCGTATCAACATCGAATCGTTTGCGAAAGCCTACCAGGAACTCGGCGCCTCATGGGAGATCTTCTACGAAAATCTCGGCATACACCAAACCAAGGCGATCATGGAACTCGCCACGCGCGCTGACCCCCTCAGCCAACAAGTGATGCAGCAACTGGAGCTGTTACAGGAAGACGAGAGACGTCGGGTGGAAGCAGCGAGCGCTAACTTCTACGAGGTGGCACGGTTAACCGACCGCATGACTCTTCTCATTTTCGCACTTTCCACGGTAGTGGCTATCGCTGTAGCCTATCAGATTTCACGGTATCTCACCCGTGGATTGAACGAACTGAAACACGACGCGGCATCAATTGGCGCTGGGAACCTCGACCACCGCATTGCCATACAGACCCGCGACGAGCTGGGCGACTTGGCCCACGCCTTCAACGACATGGCTGACAACCTGCTTTCAGCCCGCACGCGGCTAACGCAGACTATTAAGGTAGTAGAATTGCTCCAAGTGACAGCGACCGCTGCGAACGAGGCTGCAACGGTAGAAGCGGCGATGCAAATTAGTCTCGACCAGATCTGCGCTTATACCCAGTGGCCGATCGGACACGTGTATCTTCGTGATAGCAACTCCATAGATAAGTTGGTTCCCACCACCATTTGGCACATTGACGACCCTGAGCGGTTCGAGACATTTCGGCAGGTGACTGAGGCGACCCGCTTCGCCTCGGGAGTCGGACTGCCAGGGCGGGTGTTCGCCAGTGGAAAACCTGCATGGATCATTGACGTGACCAAAGATGCGAATTTTCCCAGAGCAAAACCAGCAACGGACGTCGGGGTGAGATCGGCTTTTGGTTTCCCGGTCTTAGTGGGAGCAGAAGTTGTGGCCGTGCTGGAGTTCTTCTCCGCCGAGGCGAAAAACCCGGATGAACCATTATTGGAAGTCATGGCCAATATTGGCGCTCAGCTCGGGCGAGTGTTCGAGCGCAAGCAGGCGGAAAGGGAACTGCAAATTGCCAAAGACGCCGCCGAAGCTGCCAGTCGTCACAAGTCCGAGTTCCTGGCCAGCATGTCGCATGAGTTGCGCACCCCGCTCAACGCTATCATCGGATTCTCCGAGGTGCTGCTGGAGAAGATGTTTGGTGAGCTGAACGACAAGCAGGAAGAATACCTCGAGGACGTCCTCTCCTC
>CAZAYE010000183.1:0-6668 GCA_964489255.1 uncultured Enterobacteriaceae bacterium | reverse complement strand
GATCAGTGCGTGTGTGTCAAGAAGGATCAGCGTCCAGCCTCCCATTCTTCATCAAGGGGCGCCAAGAGGTCTCCTACGATCGTTATCTTCCCTTTGTGGGCTCCTACGAGCGTTGTCGGCCGGGACGCGACTGGTCCAAGCTGAGCAATAGGCCGCCCATTTTTGGTAATGACGAGGGGCACGCCAGTCTCGGCAACTTCATTGACCAACTGGAGGCATTTAGTCTTGAACTCAGAGGCGGTGACAGATTTCATTGAACTTTTCCCAAAGCAACCATAGGTACGACCATAGTGACCTGAAGTCCGGGAGTCAATCTTTCCGGATCCATCCTGCGGCAAAGAACTCGCCGGGGTGAGCAAGAAATAGCCTGAAGGAGCGAAGCTCAATCCAGGCGCCAGCAAGACAGAGACAAGAGACAGAAACAAGAAAAAGACAGAGACAAGGAAAAAGATAGAGACAGAGATAGAGACCGCCCTGCCCCTCTCTGTCTCTGTCTCGCCTCTCTGTCTCTCATCCCTCAGATTCCGCAGAGCCTGTCCTGAGCAAAGGCGAAGGGCTTCAGCTGGGCTACGGCGCTAGGTCGTAGGGTGGGTCTCGACCCACCCTACTCTACTATGGGCAAGGTGCGCATCCGGTAAGGTCAATTTTACAATCAACTCCACAGCTCAGGACACCGATCGATCCTGCTCCGCAAAAGTCCGCACACGTACCGCTTACGGCCCCATCACACTCCTCACCTGGATCAACTGTTCCGTTGCCACATTTAGGCACCTGGCAATTGCTGTCATCAATAGTGCAATCATCGTTACAGAAGAGAGTGCCGGTTGCCCCTGGCCCAGCAAAGGTCTCGCATGTCAGGCCGCCAAAGTTCCCGCCAGTTTCACATTGCTCAAACCCCTCTATAGTCCCGTTCCCACAGAGCTCAATTTCCGGGCAATCTTCCCCATTAATATGGACTGAAACCGTAACCGCCCTTCCTTGGCTATCTCGAATAATAACGGAGTCTGGATCAAAAGATGAAGGGGCAGCAACCCCCACAGTGTAAATGATGCTGTTTCCTGAACAGGAAATAGTATCACCGCTTACACCCGTTGCCTCACAGGTAAGAGTACCTGCCGTGTCGAACGTATGTGTAATCGTAAAGGGTGGCACACCAGATAGGATTTGGATTCTGCCAGTTTCCCCTCCCAAGGTGCCGCAGAACCGGAGCGTTTCAGGCTCGACCTCTAGAGTGGCTACCTGGATCACCACTGTCGCCTGGTCAACAGCATTAAGCGCATCGGTGGCCACGATGAAGAACGTTCCCGTTGCTGTTCCTGCCGTGTAAATAAAGGAGCCGCCTGCCTGGGTGACAACTGTGGTATTCACTGTCCCACCGCTCGCGGTGATCTGGTAGGGCGCTACTCCTCCGGTAATGATGAACTGTTGCCTCTGGCCCGGTGCGAGGATGATATTCTCGCGTGGGGTGATGACTGGCTTGCCGACCTTAACCGTCACATTCACGGTTGCTATACAGCCACGGCTATCACGGATAAGCAGAGTGTTCGTACCCGGGAAAGGCGGAGTGGCCACGGTAAAGGCGACTGTCTTCGTATTATTGTCTACAACAACTGTTCCTGCAGTAGGCAATGTTTGGGTAACGGTGATAGGAGGAACAGCATCGGGGACAGTGATCTGTGTAGATTCTCCCCCCACGGCGTTGTCAAAGGATATGTTTTCTTCAGGAGAAACAGTCAGTTCACACGTGACAAAAAGAACTTGTACGTTGGCCGGAGCCTGAATCCCTTCTTCGTCTTGTACGGTGACCGTGTCGCTCCGGGCTTCGTCCTCCTCTGCCGGTAAGGGTCCGGTTAGCGTGTACTGGCCCAGCGACCCGCAGGTTCCTGCGGTTTCGATCCTCCCCACACTAGGATTAGAGTTGAAGAACCTATACGGTGGATCTCCACCAGTGGCCTGAAAAATGAAATCTGCTGGGCCACCAGGAGGATGCGGGGCTGGATTCACAAAGATGACGGAAGTAGGAATGATACCCAAAGGTCCTCGACTTACGAATCCTTGCTCTGTGAGCGTGACAGTAATACCAGTGGAAATATTAAGTGCGGCAGGAGCATTGGCAGTCACGCGCATTTTGCCCACTTTGAGCCCAGCCACAAGCGTGATAATGGCCTGGCCACTGTCATCAGTCAGGACTGACCCTGTGTTGTCGTTGCCGGGGATAAATGTCGCGTCAGGAAATTCTGCGGTGAACGTAATTGGCTGGTTACGGAACGGGACTCCCTGAGGATCGAGCAAAGTCGCTGTTAAGAGCAATCTTCTAGGGTCGTTTCCAGTTGACGGGCAACCCTGGGCAGTTCCGGTACTAACGGTTTGCACTGCCAGGATCAGCCGGCCGCGGGCAGTAAAAACGAATTGATGACCAGAGTCTGATGGCCCTCCGCCTGTGCCCCCGCAGCTTGCCCCTAGCACGGCAAGGATAAGCGTAACCCCTATTCCCCATCCACAACGCCCCATACCACACCTCTCCTTCCACCAAAGCCTAGACGCAAGCAGTCTACATGCTCAGCGCTCTTCCCTCTCCTCGCTTGGTAGTAGCGCGTCTACTCCAAATCTGTGCGTAGGAGGTAAGGGGAAGTCGTCCGTGCTTCGACTTCGCTACCGCTACGCTCAGCACGAACGGGGCTGGCTGCTTGCTCTTTTTCCTCCGTTCGTCCTGAGCGTAACCGCCGTAGGCGGTGAAGTCGAAGGGCCCACTCAGCGCATAGTTTTAACGTAGACACGCTACTACGGAGTTCAGGTTCGCACCTGTACGAATCTCCTGTGGTCTGATTTAGATGCTTCGTGCTTTTCTCTCTTCTCGCTTAATTCGTCCACTGCACCGCATAACGGATCTCGTTGCTGACCACGGCGTCTCCGCTGTCCGTGCGTCCTCGCGCGGTGAGATGAATAATCATGTTGTATGGAAGCTGAGGAAGAGACGGCTGGTTTTGGCGCAAAAAGGCAACCAGTGTACTCGGAATCAGCTGGCCATCGAGCTGGGCGAAAATGACATTCACCTGTCCGAAGGAACTCGGATCTGTCTCCGGGTCGGTATTGACTGGATTTATCCGCAAACCCGTTGGTGCGGAGTGTGCAGGAATGTTGATGTGAGCCCCGGGGATCTCGTACTGAAAATCGATCCGGTCAACGACGATCGCCTGGTCTCGAAGATTGTTTTCTAACTCGAGAAAGCCGCGACAGAAACTCAGGAGTGAGGTCGCAGCGGGATAACCATCATCAACAAACGAGCTGCTTAGAAGAAGAGCAACACTCGCGTCGGTAATTTGGTTCTCGGTTGTGGGTATCTCACACTGGCCTTCTTGCACCTCGCCTTGGAAGATACCAACAGCCCGAAAGACGATTCCTTGATCATTCTCGTCGCTGCCACACCCCACACTTAGTAGCCCCAGAATTAGGGCCAATCCCACCACACGTCCGACCGCTTCCACACCACTCCTCCTTCCTCAGTTCGCCGGGTCCCACGACTTTTGCAAATCTACCTGAGTGATCGCCTCCTGCCTGCTAGTGCAGTCCTCCTTTCAGATATCCCACGATTTCCTGGGTACTGAGATACTCAAAGCGAGTTCTGCCAATGTCCTCTATGCAAACGAATTTCACTTTGCCGCCAGCGACCTTCTTGTCCGTTTCAATGCCAAGCAGCAGACTTTCTCGCGTCAGCGTCTTTGGAACCACTATCGGCAGTCCGGTCTTTTTGAGTAGCCGACACACTCGATCACTAGTCTCAGTGCGACACAGCCCTCGCTGGGATGACAGATGGGTGGCAAATGCCATACCTATCGCCACTGCCTCTCCATGAAGAAATTGGCGATATTCCGTCGCACTCTCAATCGCATGACCTAAGGTGTGCCCAAAGTTCAAAATTGCTCGGTAATCCCCTTCTCGCTCGTCTTCTTCGACGACCAGCGCTTTCAACTGGCAGCACGTTTTTACTACAGCAATCAGCAGAGCAGGGTCGAGGCGAAGCAACGGCGCCAGGTGCTCTTCAATGAGTGAGAAGAGGTCCGGGCTGAGAATCACTCCATACTTGATGACCTCGGCCATCCCAGCCAGAAACTCACGCTTGGGCAGAGTCGTCAGTGTTGCAACATCGATGACGACTAGGCGCGGCTGATAAAACGCCCCGATGAGGTTCTTTCCCGCAGAATGATTCACTGCCGTCTTGCCACCGACGCTTGCATCTACCTGCGCGAGGAGAGTAGTCGGCACTTGCACGAGCGGGAGCCCTCGCTGGAAGGTCGCTGCTGCGAAACCGGCGACATCACCAACCACTCCACCACCGAGCGCGATTAACGGCGAGCGTCGCTCGATATGCCCCTCGACCAGCTTATCGTAGAGAAAAGCTAACCACGCCAGATTTTTATGTTCTTCACCGGCAGGAATCTCAATAACCAAAGGACTAAAGCCCGCAGTCGTCAGCGTCTGAACAATTTTCTCCCGATAGATTTTGCTCACTACGGTGTCGGTCACCACCGCCACCCGGCCCACCGCAAAGCCGTGGTCGCGCAGGAGGAGGCCCAGATCAGAGAGAAGGCCCTTACCGATACCAATCGGATAAGAGCGCGGGCCAAGATTGACAGTTATGGTTTCCATAGTGGACTAAGAATACATGACAAAACTGCTGAAAAAGCCGCCGTTCACCCTTCGACAGGCTCAGGGCGAACGGGTACGGGCTCAAGATGGCGAGCAAAAACCGTTCATGCTGAGCTTGTCGAAGCATGAACGCCACTGAACCGTAAGAATTTCCTCATGCTCCCCAAAACTGCTTATGTCCCGTTTTGGTTATTCTGAGTACGGCTTTGTTCTGCGTTCTTAGGCTCTCTCTTCAGCTTTTTCCCAAACTCCCAACACTGCCTGCACGACCTCATTGACGCTCATATGCGAGGTATCGATCGTCACATCCGCCTTGGCATATGCTTCAGCGCGTGCCGAGAGTAACGTGCGGATCCTGGTCTGCGGTTCCCCGCCGCGCAGCAGGGGGCGCGTTTCATCTGTTTGCACTCGCTGAAAAATAACCTCAGGAGTCGCCGTGAGACAGATCACGACCCCACTTGCCTTCATCCGAGTAGAATTTTCCTCGTTGATTATTGCCCCGCCTCCGGTGGCAATCACTACGCCCTCTTCCTGACACACACGAGCGACCATTTGTTTTTCTCGCTCGCGGAAGTAGCCTTCTCCTTTCTCGGCGAAGAGCTGGGCAATCGACATTCCTTCTTCTTGCTCAATCAACTCGTCCGTATCAACGAACCTCCGATTCAGTCGCGCGGCCAGCTGTTTTCCTACCTCGCTTTTGCCGGTCCCCATGAAGCCCGTCAAGATGATGTTCCTTTTGGCGGTCACGGCATCAAAAGTGTCTGACTTGCTCCATATACCCTTCATAGTTGCGTCGAATCTCGACGAGCGAGTCTCCTCCAAACTTTTCCAGAAAAGCCTGAGCCAACACAAAAGCCACCACGCTTTCGGCAATCACTGCAGCGGCGGGAATCGCGCAGACATCCGAGCGTTCGATTGTGGCCTCGATTGCTTCCTTCGTGTTGATGTCAACTGAGCGAAGGGGTTTCATTAACGTCGATAAAGGTTTGAATGCCACTCGTACCCGCAGCGGCTCACCAGTACTCATGCCTCCTTCAGTCCCACCAGAATTGTTGCTCCGGCGCAGAAATCCAGCCTGTGGTGTAAAGTCAATCTCGTCATGAACCTGTGAGCCGGGGAGTCGCGCAGTGGCAAACCCTAACCCAACCTCCACCCCTTTCACTGCTTGCAAACTCAGCAGCGCCTGTCCCAGCCGCCCATCGAGTTTGCGGTCCCACTGCGCGAAGCTCCCCACCCCCGGTGGTAGACCTATTGCCACAACTTCTACCACCCCACCCAACGTGTCGCCTTGCTTTTTGCACTGGTCAATGAGGGCAATGATTTGTTCCTCAGCCGTAGTATCAGCTATCCGTACAGGTGAGACCTCAGCCCGAGCAAAGATCTCTTCTGGCACCAGGCCAGCGTGATTGGCAACGATCCCGCCGATCTCAGAGACATATCCCATGACCCGCACGCCAAAGGGGCTGAGCAAACACTTGGCTAGCCCACCGACGGCGACGCGAGCGGCAGTCTCACGAGCGCTGGCCCGTTCGAGAATGTTGCGCACATCACGCTGGTTGTATTTGAGCACTCCCGCTAGGTCTGCATGCCCTGGGCGCGGGCGTGTCACAGCTATTTTATTGTCCCGGTCCTGAGCGAACGGGGACATGCGTTTTTCCCAATTCCGCCAGTCCTTGTTCTCGATCACGAGAGTAATCGGTGAGCCCAAACTTTCTCCCCAGCGGATTCCAGAATGGATAAGGGCCTCATCCTTTTCGATCTTCATGCGCCCGCCTCGGCCATATCCTTGTTGACGGCGCGCGAGATCAGCGTTGAGCTTATTTAAATCAATTGTCACCCCAGCCGGAAAGCCCTCGACAATAGCTGTCAGGCAGGGACCATGTGATTCTCCAGCGGTAAAGAAACGGAGCATGAAAAATATGACCTTCTGACCGTAATGCAGCTCTCAGCCTCTGCTCCTCCACCGCTCCCCAGTGCATCCTCCTATCCTTTTCCGAAAAAATGAGCTATAGGGGCGAGGT
>CAZAYE010000182.1:0-6735 GCA_964489255.1 uncultured Enterobacteriaceae bacterium | reverse complement strand
GTGTTAGATTCCGCGGCAAACTGAAAGTTTCCGATACAACCTTCCTGCCGATCCTCATCAGGTTGCTCTTCTCTTAAAAGCTAATGGCTAAAAGCTAAGAGCTAATAGCTTTTCTTACAGACTCCACTTTGCTCCACACTTGGCACAGGCGTCAGAGGGTGCGTGCAGGGATTGCAGGCCAGTGCGGAACTCCTGGTATCTCGTGCCATTCCAAATGTCCGCAAAGGGACGGTCAAACAAGTTCCCCAGCACAATACTGTGATAGTCGCTGGTGGCAAATGGGGCGATACAGCACGGGAGGATGTTGCCGTTTACCGTGACATAGGTCACCGTCCAGGGACGCTGGCACTCACGCCAAGGGGCAGGGTCGGTTTGATCTTTTGCTAAGCTGTTGCGCGGAGTAGTGGCCCCAGAAGCTTCGAGCCGTATCCCCAGCTCCTGACTGAGGCGCTCACATTCAGCGATAATTTCTTCCACGTACCCGTTGGTGAGACCGTAGAGCGATTGGTCCTCACGGGCCAAGCCGATCGTATGACCTTCGTCGTAGAATACCAACCGCTGGAGGTAAACTTCGCTAATACCCAGGCGAGCCGCAAGCCGTACCAAGTCGGGCAATTCGGCAATGTTCTCTTTCATGCCCGTACACCACAAAGAGAGCTTAGGTAAGGTGCTGCCCATAGCAACTTTCGTTGCCACCATACTACGGAGGTTCTCGACAATTCTGTCGAACGCCGGCGCCCCACGTATTTTCCGGTAGGTCTCCGGGGTTGCGGCGTCCAACGATACTCGCAGTTCATCAAGCTGGGCTTCGATCAGACTGCGCTGCCAGTCGGATTTGAGCAGGGTTGCATTCGAGTTGAATAGAGCATGGCTCCCCTTGTGTTGCTTAAGATAGGTAATCATCTGCGGGAGGGCTTTATTGAGCAACGGCTCACCGATGCCATGGAGCACTGCCCGCTCGATACGCGGAAACTGGCTCACGATAGCGAGGAATTTGTCGTAGCTCAGGACGGCGCGCGCCTCCAGGTCCATGAAGGTGATAGGACAGGTCTGGCACAGGAGGTTACAAGTGTTGGTCACTTCGATGTACACGCACCGAGGGTGTTCCTGCATAACGATTGGCCGGGGTTCCATAATCCGTTCAAAGTTGAAGGTTCAAAGCTGAAGGGAAAGCGCCCACCGGGCGCTGAGCTACGCTCAAGTAGCACCCTTGAGGCAGACTGCGCAGGCCGCCTTGGTATCGCGCAGTCGCCTCACCTGTTCACGTGCCCGTGGACTAAGGGCTTCAGCCAGACTGTTCCCAAGCAACGCGTCAGGGTCTTTGACCAGCACCGGGCACGGGAAATACTTCCCTTCGGAGTAGGCAATGCCCTTGTCACACATCAGGGTAGTGTCCATCGGACTATCGTTGCCAGCCACAGTCATTGCCGGTTTCAGCCTGTGCTCGGTTGCTGCACCCAGATCGTAGAGCAGGATACGGACCAGTTCCGTGCCTTTTTCCTCGGCGAACTGCTCGATTGCGGACAGATGGTCCTGATTGCTCTCCATCGGTGTCACCGCAATAGCCACTGGCACGTCATGCGTACGCAGCTCCTCGATCGCTCGCAGCACGCGGTTATACAGGCCTTGGCCCATCACAGCGTCATTCAGCTCTGGGCTTGGACCTTCGAGCGAGATCTGCACTTTCTTGAGGTGGGCAAACCCAGCCAGGCGTTCAGCTTCACTGGCATGGATACGGGTACCGTTGGTGTGCAGTTGAAAGGAGTACCCCTGTTGGTTGACTCGTTCGAGGAGGGAAAACAGTTGTGGGTGAAGCGTGGGCTCGCCGCCAGTGAACAACAGGTGTGGTGCCGCATCGAGGCTTTCTAGTTCAGCAAAGATGCCTGCTAGTTCCAGTTCAGTCAGCCGATACGGATTCTTCCGCAGGGGTGAGGCAGCGTACAAACAGTGGGTGCACGCCAGATTGCAAACCTCTGGCGCAATCGGGAAGACCCAGAGTTCTTTGAGAGTGTCATTGACGTTCTCAAGGGAAAGTTCGGGGCGATTGAGAGGCACGGGCAGGGCTTCCTCTTTATAGGCGCAGACAATCACTACATAAGCAGTGGGGTTCTTTGTTCGCTTATTAGGCTCACGGCTCAGGATTTCGACTTTGGTGAATTCCGCGCCGATGTAGCGAGTCAGAAAACCCTTCTCTGACATGGCACCGGCGATTCAAGTGAACCAGTCGTCCTGACTATCACGCTCGGCTTGAGTAGGCTCGGTCCGGAGCACAATCTCAGCGTTGACCGTGCGGCCACCAGGTTTGAGCACCCGGTGGATTTCATGAAAGATGGCATCTTTGTCGGCAGAAAGGTTGAAGATTCCGTTACTGACCACACAATCCACTGAACCGTCGGCTAAAGGTAAACTCTCGGCCGGAGCCTGGAAAAAAGACACATTGCTGCATCCTAGCCGTTGCAGGCTGGCCCGGGCACGGTCGAGCATCGGACCAGTACAGTCCACACCAATGACGTGTCCCTCCAGGCCGACCCGTTCAGCCAAGAGGGCAGTATCGAGACCGCCGCCGCAGCCGAGTTCGAGGATAGTCTCTCCGGGCTTGGCCTCGGCAAGGATCACCACTGCAGCAGAAACGCCGGTGAAAGCTTCGCTCAAGGCAGGAGGGAGACTACCCAATATGGTTGTTGGGTAACCCAGGTCCCGAGCGTAATCAGGACCGACCCGGAACTTGTAGCGCGCCCGTGGCGCCCGAGCGACCTCCGCATATTTCTGAGCGACGAGTTGACGGATCTCCACCGGCGTCATTGCCCCAATTTTCTTCTTGCCCCACAGAGCCATCGCTTTTCCTCCGAGTCCGCTGGATTGCTTTGGATGCCGCTTACTGACGGCAGGTTTCCTTATTACTCTTCCTGCCTCCCCTCCTGCAATTCCCCACAGGTTGACATGACGCGAGGCCGTGAGTATCGTGCCGGGCGTTCGGTTCCGTACCTTTTCCGCAGTGGTATCAGATACAACTAGAACACGATAGGGAAAAGTTCCAATCCACAGTGCCGCCAGAGGCACGAGCCAGAGCCATGGGAGCAGCCGACGAAATCGTTGCAATCGTGGATGAGCACAATAAGGTGGTCGGCGCCGCACCACGGCGGGAGATGCGCGCCAAGAATTTGCCTCATCGCAGCACCTACATTCTAGTGTTCAATTCCCGAGGCAAGCTCTATGTGCAGAAGCGTACTCTGACCAAGGATGTCTTCCCTAGCTACTACGATCCGGTGTCCGGCGGGGTAGTGCTGGCAGGAGAAAGTTACGAACAAGGAGCGGTGCGGGAGTTAGCAGAAGAGATGGGTATCCGCAATATCCCGCTTACCCGGCTGTTCGACTTCTACTTTGCAGACGAACACACCCGCGTCTGGGGAGGGACCTTCTCCTGCGTGTACGACGGAGCGTTAGTTTTGCAGGAGGAAGAGGTTGAGAGAGTGACCCTGATGACGGTTGAGGAAATTCTGCGGCGGGCAGAAACAGAGCTGTTCACGCCGGATGGCTTATACGTTGTGCGGCGGTACTTGGGAAAACTCTAACAGGCCGTAGCCAGCTTGCCGTTTGCCCTTCGACAGGCTCAGGGCGAACGGGGGGTTGGAACCTATTGAAGGTTTCCCGTTCGTGCTGAGCTTGTCGAAGCACGAACAGCGCTTTTCAGTATCCTGCCGAAGCTTGAGCGAATAGCGAACTAACGGAAATGATCATGAAATTTGGTCTTCTCTTTCAGTTACAAGATCCACCGAATGGTGACAACTTACCTCGGCTCTACAGTGTATTGAGTTGTTCGGCAGGGAAGTGTTGCCACAGTGTAGATAACACCACGAAGGCTGTTAGCTGTTAGCTATTGGCTATTAGCCAAATAAAGAAAAATGAAACAAAGAGCTTAAGCCCCTTGCCTGTTTTGCGAAAAGCTCACAGCTAAGAGCTAAAAGCTTCTTGAGGTTCTATGAAAATCGGTTATCTCCTCGACGCCCACGGCGGCCCCTACAACATGCCCGCGCCTTCCGGTGCCCAAGTGACCGCGTTCATCGACCATCTCTGGCGCGAAGCGGAAGCGGCCGAACAGGCAGGATTCGACTCACTGGTCGTGCCAGAACGCCACGTGCGCACTGAGTGCTGGTTCCCCTCGCCGCTGTTGCTGCTTGCTGGTCTGGCCACACGCACCACCCAGATTCGCCTGGGAACCTACATCCTTATTCTCCCACTCTATGATCCAGTCCATATCGCCGAACAAATGGCCATGCTCGACCTCATGTCCAAAGGCTGCCTGATTTGTGGCTTGGCCTCTGGCTATCATCCAGACTATAACAACGCCTTCCAGGATCCTGTGAGTCTGCGCAGCCCAATGTTTAATGAACTTGTCTCCCGACACGATGCCTGTTAGTCTATGTGTACATTTCATGTACACGAAAGTGAAGCATCGATGCGCACGGCCGCTTTGAAGCATAAACATCTCAAACTAGATCAGCGGAAAATCGACTTCGCCAAGCGCTACTTTGCCGTGAAATCGGAGCAGGAAGCGATCGACCGGGCGCTTTCGCTCCTGATGGAGGAAGAGCAACTCGTCAAAGCTCTGAAGCCCTTGAAGGGGGTCTTGAAAGGGGACGAGCGGCCATGGCCGTACCTGTAGCCGGCAAGGTACTGCTCGATACTAATGTCTTTGTTGATTATCTGCGCGTGGGTCTGCACACCGAGTGGGTGTTCGGACGGGTTGGCAACACCATCCGTTTTCTTTCGGCTGTGGTCTTAATGGAACTTCGCCTTGGTGCCGATACGCCGCGACGTAAGAGAGCCGTAGACCGAATCAAGAGCGCCTTCCCTCCTGGGCGGTTGATCGCTCCAGCCCCACAACTGTTTGACCATGCGGGACGGTTGTTCCACACCCTCTATGGTGATGGTTCTGGAGTGGTAGACAGATTGGGGCCTCTCAACGATCTCCTGATTGCGCTGACCGCAAGACAGATTGGCGCAACGGTCGTCACTGGTAACCTGAATGAATTTCGCCGGATTGCCGCTCAGGTGCCAGGGTTACGCATTGTTGCCCCGGCACAAGAGCTGTCCAAGAAACCCTGCTTAAGCAAAAGGAACGTTACCGCTTTTATAACCTTCTATTGAACGGTAAATGGTTCCGAGTAGAGAGTCTGTTCCTCCCCCTGTTCAGTAAGACGGTAGCGGAAGCGCAGCCGGTATACTCCAGGATGAACGGGGTTGTACTGTGACGGCAGGAAAAAGTCTCTGAAACCTTTTCCTC
This sequence comes from uncultured Enterobacteriaceae bacterium, assembly GCA_964489255.1. Lineage (GTDB taxonomy): Bacteria > Desulfobacterota > Binatia > Bin18 > Bin18 > CAZAYE01. The sequence goes on along the minus strand of CAZAYE010000182.1, from coordinate 1,451 downwards.
CCACGTATCTCACTACGGGTTGTACATGATACCCTTGGCGATCTGGAAAAAGATCTTTGGGGTGCAGAATTGATGACCACACCAGCCCAAACCAGCGCCGCTCGAGGCGCAAGGACGACCAATCATAGAAGATCCAATCCTGCCTCCCATTGTACACCCGTACGCAGACCACTCCCGTATCGTCCACCACTGGAGCCACAGAGAGAGTGACCTGATTCTCTGGGCCGTGATCAGGGAGAGAGGAACAGACAGGTACATCGTACTGCCTGCTGCTGCTTGTAAGCGGGGTGAGAAAGAGTGCCACAGCCACTACGCAAAGGATTCTCGTACAGCCCAACAGTGGCCGTTCTCCCATTCTTCCCAACAGAAACGTTGGCGCATGAGCAAATCTTCGGGACATCTCTCCACACACCTCCCTGTTCCGCTGAACTATCCTATAACGAAGAGGAGCCTCTTGAGCAGGTGGCAAAGTCAGGTGGCAAAGTCAGGGTCAGGGTGGCAAAGTCAGCAGGGTCAGGCTTTTATATCTGAACTATTCAGTGACAGGAGTGGAGATGGCCAGGCTCCCGGAGAAAATCCGGCGGACCTCAGCCAAGGAGACAAGCACGGACAGCGACAAAAAGGTGCGCCGGCATTGTCAAGATTTCAAAGTCTGACCCCATCGTCCAATATGTTTCGCATTCTACAGTAGGCTGCGCGCTAAGGTAGGGACTGCTGGTCTCCAATCCAGATTGCAGGCGTGGGGGAGACTTCCTTTTTTGTACGGTTCCGTGCAGTTGCCCTCGGCACGCTGATCTATCTCGTTATGGGGTACATGCTGGGCTTTCTCCTTCCGCTTTCCGGCACCTCACACTGAAGCCGGGAAGGGGATACCGCGAATACAGACACGGAGGAGCAGTGCAGTGGCTCAATGTGAAGAGACCTCGACAAGTGCACCCCGGTGACCGCATAGTGTGGGGTCATGGACTTCGCGGTGGGTAGAGCGTTGCGGGAGAGGACACCTGCGTGCTGATGGTATTACTCTTGCCTGGCTTCGTGATCTCTGCTTATGGCATTGCCAACCACTCGTGGCAAACCGCCCTGGTAGGGGCCTTCATTCCACTGCCTCTTGAACTCTATCTGATGAGTCGGCCTGAGATGTTCCTGCTGGCCCTCTGTCATTTCTCCATCGCGGCGTGCGTCGCAAAGAAAAAAGAAGTTGCGGCGCTGGTGTTATTGCTAGCAGTTGGGGTGCTGATGCTCTGGATGATCTATGCGATGCTGTGGGAGGTCACATCTCAGGCTCTGGGTTAGCGATGCCCGTTTGGCGACCGCGAAGCAACCCTCACCTGGATCATTTACAACCAGTTAGGTTGTCGCAATCTAACGCCTCGGTTCCCACCTCTTCCTGGTTAACTTTTCCCCTTTCTTGCGTACCCTAGAACACCGAACGGTTTAACAATGCTTATATC
>CAZAYE010000181.1:0-6739 GCA_964489255.1 uncultured Enterobacteriaceae bacterium | reverse complement strand
GTCCTGAGTCGCAAGGGCCCCTGGCATCTGTCTCGGGCTCTGGCGACTCAGACTGGGATGACCAAGCAGTGGCTCAGCGACACGCTGGGGCTCGTCTCGCTTCGCGCCCTCTGGATCTCACTTCACTATCCGACCTGAACCGCCCGGTGCGGACCCGCATGCCGTGGTGGTGTGGGGGCTGGGGAGGGTGACCTCCCTGGCTACCCGATTAGGTGTCTACAGAGTTTCTGTCTACTCATCCCCGAAGAAACGCCGTCTGACCGTCTCGCCCAGGGGAAGGTCCGGTCCACTGAAGATGTGGTCAGGAACCCGGGTCCCATCTTGCGCAATGAACGGCATGGCTTTAGCACGACGCGCTTCGGCCTCCGGGCCTGACTCGTAGAATATTTGCCCAAACCAACCCGTGGCTGTATGCAGGGCTCCGTAGTAACGGTCATGTTCCTCGGCGTAGGTGTGACCCGCCGCATCCCAGTCCTCATGGCTGAGTAACTGATCCCGCAGGACACGCGTATCCCGGACTGTCAGCGACAGCCCTTCACCAAAGGAAGGATCATTCGATGCCGCCGCATCTCCAATCAACGCAATGCCTTCTTTGTATGGATGCTCCACCCACGTATCTGCTCCATCAAAGGTGGCCAGTGGGCCAGCAGCCCGTGCTTCAGCGTAAAACTCCGCTGGCGCTCCTGTGCGGATCGATTCGGCGATAAAGTGCGGGAGGTCCACTGCTCCCTGGAAGCGGTGCGAAGTGTGTTTCTCGTGAATAAGGTACGCTCGTACGCGGCGTTGGCCCTGAGGAAACAGGGGGACTCCTTGACCGATGCTGGGGTTGACTACGAAATATGAGGCATCTTCCGGGACCGGCATCTCCTCAAAGAGCACGCCTGAGATGAGCCGCCGCTCTGGGTCTCGATGAACCACGAAACCCGCCCACTTTCGCACAGTTGATGTGCGTCCATCTGCTCCGACCACCAATCGCGCTTGGACTTCCTCAACCCGCCCCTCTCTCTCGACTACCACAGTTAGTAACTCTTCACGCTTCACATCACGTACGACCGCACCCCGATACACTTCTGCCCCGGCATCGGCCGCCGCTTGGAGCAAGACTTCTTGCATTGTCGGATGGTAGAAGGAAAACTCAGGTGCCTGCTGAGGAGTGGTAGCCACCAGGTTACGATGACCTGTCTGTTCGGGGCCAAGGTACGCATCCCACCACGGCAGTTCGTGTCCGCAAGTCGCTCGGAGCAACTCATAGATTCCAAGTTCCTTGGCCTCGGCAACGCCCCGCGGTGGCACGCGATGTTAGCACGCGTGCTCATAGGGTAATCGTTCTCCCATCCTCAGCCCACTCGGTTTGTACCTCAGAGAGTCGTTGAAGCATGTCCTCACTCATGTGAGTGAGGACTAGTCGCTTACAGCCCAAACTTGCCTTTCGTTCACTGAGAGATTGGTAGTCAAGGTGGAACCTAATCTTCTTGTCAAAGAAATACGCTTCGCAGATGAAGAGATCGGCTCCCACCGCTACCTTGACCAGCGCATCTGTCCACTCGGTATCGCCTGAGTATGCAATCGTCCGCCCTGCGCACTCAACCCGCACTGCATAGGGTGGGGCACCGCAGAAGTGAAAGACTGGCTCAGGGGTGACGCAGAGAGCCCCGATCTGCAAAGGAGTGGGAGGGAGTAGCTCGACAAAAGTGATAGGAAACCGTTGCGGTGTCTCAGAGGATTTGGGGAAGAGCACCTCCATTGTGTCCTGGACACGCACCTGAATTCCCGGTGGACCAGCGATCACCAGGGGCGCTTCACGCTTGGAGAATTGCGCATCAAGAATGAAGAAGGGAATGCCAGCAAAGTGATCACCATGCAGATGCGTCACAAAGATTGCGCCAATGGTAGCCGGAGAGATTCCTTGCTTCTTCATTGCGACAGGGGAGGAAGCGCCGCAGTCTAGGAGAAACCGCGTGGTGGGACACTGAACCAGAATACAGGTTTGAAACCGTCCCCCACTTCCAAAAGCATCGCCACTGCCCAGAAATGTCACGGCCACATCTGTCATAAGATTCTTTCTGATCTCTGCGACACGCTCCGTAGCTACGCTCGTCCGGGCAAGCTCTTTACCGCCAACCGTGATCTGATGGTAGCGCCAGTTGGCAGCCTGACGGAGGTGAACGCAGTTTTCAGCGCACATGTTTCCACGCATGGTACGAACTGCGTACCAACGGTCCAGCCTCAACGTGACGGAAGCCAAGAGCGAGAGCCTCTTGCCGCAGAGTGGCGAATTCATCGGGATGAACATAACGTTCGACAGGGAGTTGAGCTTTAGAGGGTCGCAGATATTGACCAAGGGTTAAGATGTCACAGTCCACAGCGCGTAAATCCCCGAATACTGCCAATAACTCTTCGTAAGCCTCTCCCAAACCGAGCATCAGGCCGGTCTTGGTCTTCAAATCCGGCCGCACTTCTTTGGCCTTCTCCAGCACCCGCAATGAACGCTCGTATTTGGCGCCAGGACGGACCCGTTTGTACAAGCGCGGCACTGTCTCGGTGTTGTGGTTGTAGATTTCGATCGGCGAGCGAGCGACGACAGCGACCGCTCCTTCATTGCCTTGGAAATCCGGTGTAAGCACCTCAACCGTGCAGTCGGGCTTCAACTGTTTGAGGGCGTACACGGTAGCGGCGAAGTGAGCAGCTCCGCCATCGGAGAGGTCATCGCGGTTCACCGAGGTCACAACCACGTGTGATAGACCCATCTTGAGTGCAGCTTCGGCGACGCGACGAGGTTCATCTGGATCGAGCATCGCGACGTGTCCATGCATCACGGCACAGAACCGACAGTTACGGGTGCAGACATCTCCCATGAGCATGAACGTCGCTGTGCCATGCCCCCAACATTCCCCAATGTTGGGGCAGTGGGCTTCCTCACAGACCGTGTTGAGCTTGAAGGCCGAGACAATCGCCTTCGTTTTAGCGTAGCCCGGTCCGCCAGGCATACGCACTTTGATCCAGTCTGGATGCCGCCTCACTGGCTCGACGCGTCCGCTCAGTCCGGAGTCTGAGGTTCGGAGTTCAGAGTCAGAAAGTCCGTCTGCCATGCGATCTCCTTATAGCCGAAATGACGTGCAAACGTTTCTGCCACCCGTGTCTTGACGGCAGTCAACGCAATCGGCCGCTTGAGTAGTTCGGCCATCGAGGTTATGCGTACGCCAGCAAGACCACAAGGAACAATATCAGCAAAATACGCTAAGTCAGGATCAACATTGAGGGCAAACCCGTGATAAGTCACCCAGCGTCGTACCCCTACTCCAATCGAGGCAATCTTTTGCTCTTCCACCCATACCCCAGTCAGCCCTTCCCTTCTCTTCGCGCGTAGTCCGTATTCCGCCAGGACCGTGATCAACACTCCTTCAAGCAAGCGCAAGTACGTATGCACGTCGCGGTCGCGGTGGGTGAGGTCGAGGATCGGATAACCTACGAGTTGCCCAGGTCCATGAAAAGTCACATCTCCTCCCCGTCCGACGCGATAGACTGGCACTTGACGTGGAGTCAATACATGGCTCGCGTCTCCCCTCCGACCTAAGGTGAAGACTGGTAGATGCTCAAGAAGAAGGAGAGTGTCTTCGCACACACTGTGACTCCGTTGCCTGACCAGTGCTTCTTGCCAGACCAAGGCCTGAGCATACTCCACCAAGCCGAGATCGACACAATGCAGGTTCATCCTGACCCCTAAAAATTAATCCCCCGGCCCTCCGCGTTCAGCGCGGCTTCCATGATTGCCTCCGGCAGGGTGGGATGGGCGTGCACGGTACCACTGAGTTCCGCTGTGGTCGCTTCCAAAGTACGAGCCAAACCAGCCTCGGCAATCAGGTCTGTCGCCCCACGACCGATGATATGACAGCCGAGGATCTCGCCATAGTCCTTGTCCACCACCAGTTTAACGAATCCCTCTTCGTGCCCAGCGGCGATTGCTTTACCCAAAGCCCGAAAGGGGAACTTACCAGTCTTCACCTCATACCCTTGCGCCTGTGCTTGTTCCTCACTCAAACCGATCACTGCGATTTCGGGTTGACAGTAGATACAGGCCGGAATGCGGAGATGGTCGATGGCTTTGTCACGTTTTCCTACCATAAATTCTACCGCAGCAATCCCCTCTTCTGAGGCGGCATGCGCCAGCAGCGGCGGACCATTGACGTCACCAATCGCATAGATGGCTTCATTGGCTGTGCGCATCTGGGCATCGATCTTAATATAGCCGCGATTCAGCTCCACCCCCAGCGCTTCCAGGCCGAGACCCGCACTGAGTGGCGTGCGACCGACTGCCACCAGGACTTTGTTGGCGGTACGCCGTTTCAGATCACCCCCATTCTCAAGCGCCACTTCGAGACGACTGGGAAATTTTTCGATGCCGTGAAACTTGGTGCCGGTCAGCACCTCAATACCTTTTTTCTTGAAGGCCCGTTCCAGTTCACGTGCCACTTCTCCGTCGATTCCAGGCAGTAATTGCTTCTCCATCTCGACGACTGTGACCCGGCTGCCAAACACGCTGTAGATATAAGCGAACTCGATACCAACAGCGCCCCCGCCAATGATCAGGATGGATTCAGGAATCTCAGTGTCAATCAACGCTTCCTTACTGGTCAGCACCTGCTTGCCATCAATTTCCAGACCCGGAAGCGTACGCTCAGCAGAACCGGTGGCGATCAGAATGCGCTCAGCCTCAATCTGTTGAGTCCCCTGGCTGTGAGTCTCGAGCACAACGCGATTCTTATCCTCCAAGCGGCCAGTCCCAACCAGAAGGGGAATACGATTCTTCTTCAGCAGAAACTCGACTCCTTTAGCCAGACGCTCTGCCACTTCACGGGAGCGTTTGATGACTTGCGAATAATCACAAGACAGGCCATACACTTTGATGCCGTACTGTTCTCCCTCTTTGATGGTTTCGTACAATTCAGCCGAGGTGAGGATCGCCTTTGAGGGAATACAGCCCCAGTTGAGACATACTCCGCCTGGCTTGTCTTTTTCCACCACAGCCGTTTTCAGTCCGAGTTGGGCCGCGCGGATTGCCGCAACATAGCCACCTGGACCAGCACCAATCACTACCAAATCGTAACGCTCCATCTTTCCCTCTTAACACTCCAGGAACGAGGACCTTTCCTCTGTCTCCCTACACCATCAATCCCACTGGATTCTCTAGTAGTTTTTTCAATTCAGCAAGAAATTGTCCGCCGGTCATACCATCAAGGATGCGGTGGTCGCAAGAGAGCGTCACCATCATCGTATGCGCCACACGTATCTCTCCGCTACGCACGACTGGTCGCTCCTTAATTGCTCCCACTGCCAGAATCGCCCCTTGCGGCGGGTTGATAATCGCAGTGAAGTGTTCAACTGGCAACATCCCCATGTTTGAAATAGTAAACGTACCACCAGATAAGTCTTCAGGGGTCGGCTTCCCTGCACGAGCGCGCTCGACGAGCGCGTTCGCCTGAGCAGCAATGTCCAGTAGTGACAGTTTGTCGCAGTTATGCAACACCGGTACGATGAGGCCATCCTCGAGAGCCACGGCAAGACCGAGGTTGATCGCCGCCTTAAACTCCCGTCCATCCTCAGCGAAAGAGGCGTTCAAGCGGGGATGTCGCTGCAGGGCTATAGCTACTGCCTTGATAAGGAAGTGCGTGTATGTCACATCCACGGTGACTCGATCACTGGCCTTTAGGGCGGCGCGCAGACGTACAGCTTCGGACATGTCGATCTCGCTGGTCACGTAGAAATGCGGGATCTCACGCATGCTCTCGGCCATACGTTTGGCGATAGTGGCCCGTATGCGGGAGAATGGTTCTTTCCTGCTTGTGCGGGCAGTTATGGAGGGAACAGCTGGCTCCAGCGGTTGAGGTTGCGGCCGAGTCGGTGGGGCAGCAGGGCGGCGAGCTTGGCTCGCGTATGCATCAAGGTCCTGCTTGACGATACGACCGCCTGGGCCACTGCCACGCACTTGGCTGAGGTCGATATTCTGTTCTTGAGCCATGCGTTTCACTAATGGCGAGGCCAACACTCGCTCTTCGGTCGGCGCTGGCTCCGAAGGTTCACGCCGGGTGCGGGACTCACGAAGTTCACGCACCTTGCGCTCCGCCGTTGCTGCGGGCTGACGGCTCACAGCCTCTGCAATTGGCTGCTCTACGGTTGGCCGCTTCGTTTCTTTTGCTTCGACAGGCGGAGGAGCAGATACTACAGGTTTAGGAGCCTCAACTTTCTGCCGTTCAGGAGGGCTCACGCTCACCCTGCCATCTTCGCTCAAGATAGCGATTACGGCATTGACTGGAGCCGATTCGCCTTCCTGGACACGAATCTCAGCTAATACGCCCGCGTCGAGTGCTTCCATTTCCATGTCGGCTTTATCGGTCTCGACTTCGGCAATGATGTCACCCACCTCGATCTTATCCCCAACCTTCTTGAGCCATCTGAGGATCTTTCCTTCCTCCATGGTGTCACTCAGACGGGGCATAAGTATCTCAATGGCCATAGAACGCCTCCTCTCTTTGGTCAGTATAGCGAGGTCACGCGAGCAGTTGGAACCCCACAGATGGCAGATGGCTTATAGCAGATGGCAGAGAGCTTGAACCATCAACCATAGAGCAAGCGTAGTGAGCGGGCCCTCAGCTAGAGAAGCCGAAACGAACGACGATGAATCGGACACGGCCCGAACTGACGCAGGGCTGCACGGTGGGCTGCCGTGCCGTATCCCCTATGT
>CAZAYE010000180.1:0-6739 GCA_964489255.1 uncultured Enterobacteriaceae bacterium | reverse complement strand
TACACGCGTAAGATCGTCGGCAGCGTCAGATGTGTATAAGAGACAGGTGATAATAAACAACGGATGACGGATCCGCTTAAAGAACAACAAATAGAGGAAGGTCACGCCGGCCAGGGACACGACCGTTGCGAGGCCTGCATCGGCTTGGGTACTGACCGACTCATCGTTGTTAAGCGCTTTGGTTCCGGTAACCCCTACGTCGAGGCCGGGAAAGTCAGGTTTGAGGGTAGCAACCGCCTGGCGAATTGCGGCAATTGACTCCTCAGTGCTACTAAACTCGTTGTCTGCAGACTCCTTCGGCTCTACCATAAGAAAGACGAAACGGCGGTTCTCCGAAACCAGATAGCTGTTGTCTGACAGTTCATCCGTCTCGCCAAAGAAATCTGCCCAAGGGGAACGGTAGCGATAGTCGGTCGCGGTAAGAGCGGTCCCGAGTTCTTGTAACAAGGACTGAAGAAAAGAAATGTCTACCGGCTTTTTTTCACCTGCGGATTCTGCTGGTGACTCTAAGCCGAGGAACCCGGTGACCAGGTGCGAGACCAAGCCAGCGCTGACCTGCTGGTTGATGACGCGGAAGAGGGTGTTCAAGCCCGGCGCGTTGGTGAGATCACGCACGAGGTCGTGGTGTTCCTCCAGATGTTCTCGGAGAGCACGGAGGTCTTCGGAGGAAAGATACAGGAGCTTCTTTCCTTCGAGCGACGCGGTGTCGATGCGATAGAAGACTTCTGCCACGTGCGTGGTGTCACGCTCGAGCCCCTCTGCCAAGCGAGTAACAAAGTCTTTTCCTTGTTGCACGTCACGGGGATCGACCACTACGACGACTTGGTCAATCCCCATAAACTCCTTGGCATACTCTTCGTCGAGCTGGACATAGCGCTTCTTACTAGAAATAAGCTCGTTGCGGCCAGTGATGAACTCAAGGTGTTGGGCACTATAGAACGAGGTCACTCCTGCCAGTACGAGGCAGGACACGAGCACGGTCCATGGAAAGTTGGTTGTCCAATAGGCAAACACCTGCAGCACTTGCCGCTCGCGTGCGACCAAGGTATGGAACAGCCCTTTAAGAGAAGCATTTTTCATGTGTTGAGTCTGCATTCGTCGGTCTGCACTCCAGGATTTTCATTAGCTTTCCTCAGCTAATTTGTCACGCATACGTTTGACTAGGCCTTGGTAGGACTCCTTGGCAATGACCTGTTGCATCTGGCTGCGCACATTCGTAACCATGCTCACCCCGTCCAGCAGAACATCATAGACCATCCACTTCCCTTGCGTCTGGCGCAATTCATACTCGATCGCCACCTGGCCTTCTTTGGGATGGCTGACCGAGGTTTCCACCACTGCGTCGTTGCCAGTAATCCGTTGGTTGGTATAGTCAATACGCAGGTCACCAAAGAACTCGGCCGACTTGGGGTACGCGATCTTCTGAAACAGGGTCATGAGCAACTGGGTGAAGCTCTTTTGCTCAGCGGCACTGATCTTTTCCCACTGGGTGGCTAGCACGTTTTTGGCCAGATCCTGAATCGCTAAGGTTTCTTCGGCCACCTTTCGTGCCCGCGCGTTTGCCGCGCGCTCCTGAGCGGAGAGAGTCGGTGTCTCTTTTTTGTAGGACCGCACGGACTCTAGCAGTTTTTTGACCGTGTCGGTTGGAGTCTCAGCCCACCCTGGGAGCGGGAAGCTCACGAGAGCTACTACAATAATAAAGACGCCATACAGGACTTTTGGTTTCACGGGCATTTCCTTTAGCATTGAGTGTCAGCGGTCAGGACATGTCAGAGCAATTCAGCTTTAGCAGCCGCCTCAGCTGGTTGTCATTCTGAGGCCGCAGGCCGAAGAATCTCTCAGCCGTCTGAGATCCTTCGCTGCGCTCAGGATGACAGTCATGGAGAGTCGCAGGATAGACGTCGCTCAACCTCACCTGACACCGTCTGCAAAATCGAATCCTAATTTTTTACACTTTTAATACTGTAAGTCTGCTACTTCTTCGCCTACGACCAAACTCAGCTTTGCCAGGGCGATATTATAATCTTTTACTGCCTCGTAATAATCGTTGACCGCGCGTGTATAGTTTCCTAAACCCAAAAATACATCTTGGGGCTCGCCAATGCCTAACTCGAAATTCGCCGTCGCTAAGGTGACCAAGGCACGGCCCGCTTTCCGCCCTTCAGCCGTGACCTCTATGCGTTCCTGGGTTTCTCTCACATTGAGATACGCTTCCTTTACCTCCAACGGAAAGCTCAATTCAGCGGTTTTCTCTTGCGCTTGCAGCTTCATCAACTCGGCCCGGCTGCGGGCGATTTTCGCTGCCGTTTCACCGAACCCCAAACTCCAGCGTAGGCCTACCACTGGGCCGGCCGCGCCGAAATTGAAATCGTCATACGCAAAAGGATTGGTCTGGCGAGAACGACCTGGCGCATACCCATAGCGTACGGGGACTGCCAAAAAGAAGGTAGGGAAGTAGTCGCTCGTCGCCATTTGCAGTTCCGCCTCCTTGGCTTGAATGCCGATACGCAGCTTGCGCCACTCCGGACGGTTGGCAAAGAGGCGCTGGACATAGTAATCAAGATCTTTCAGTTGGGCCGACTGTGGGGTCAAGGTGGCATCGGCAATGTCCACCGTGCTACTTTGCGGCAGTCCCATGGTGCGCAGGAGCGCTGCGCGTGTCAGCTCGATGCCATTCCGCAGTTTTTCTGTTTCTTTCGCTACCTGAGCGTAGCCAACCTTAAGATTGAGCACATCGATTTGGGTAACCTTGCTCTCTTTGAGCCGTTCTTCAGCGGTTTTCACCGCTTTCTCAAACCCTTCTCGGACATCACTCATGAGGGAATTGATCTGTCGAGTGTAGAGCAGGGTATAGTAAAACTCTTTTACTTCTCGGGCGGTCTCGGCTTTTTTCTGCTCGACGCTGATGACTTCTTGTTCTAACCCTTTATTGGCGGCTTTCAAGCCATTGGACAGCTTTCCCCAAGTAAACAAGGGGTAGACGATCTGCCCTTCGATGCGGGTGAACGGTCCTAGCTTGTCGATCCCGGATTGGTGATAGTTGATGACGTTGCCTTTGGCATCGTTGACGACACCAGCAAGGGTGACGAACTCCGCGGTTGGGTAGTAGCCGGCCTCAGCTTGCTGCACCTCACTCTTACGCAGCGCGACGTCCCATTTGACTTCCTGAACCGAGGGATTGTGCTCCAATGCCCGCTTGATGCAGTCAGTTAAGGTCAGCCGCGAGGAGTCACCTGTCTCTTCATCTCCTGGCTCTGCGTGCGACCAGGGGGTCGAGAACCCGAGCAGCGCAAAAAACACCACAAGCCCCCACCACACGCTGATACCCCACCATCGTGCTCTCATATGGACAACTCCTTCGCTCATAGGTTCCAGCCAGGGTATGCTGTTCTGAAGGTCCTCACCCTAACGGAGCCCTCCTTATTGTGCAACGTGGGGGAGTGCGTTGCTGCGCGGGGGTGAAAAAAAGGGCGATGCACTGCATCGCCCTCCTATTTCTTCGTGCTTTGTGGGAGCATTACGATTGAGCGGGGACGCTAACCGTAGCGGTCCCGATGACCCAGCGCTCGCCGTCATCGTTTTCTAGCCAAATGTCACATTCGACCGTGTGATCGGCTTCGTTCTTCTGGGTGATTGCGCCACGCAAGTGGATGTCACGATCAGGCAGTACAGGACTCCGAAAAGTCGTGCCGATGCGTTTAATCATTGCGGTTTGGTTCCAATCGCTGATCATGCGGGCTAATAACCCCATGCTCATAACGCCTGGAGCAATCATGCCTGGGAGCCCTTCAGCACGCGCCCCCTCATCATCGGTGAAGCGGGGGACGTACATATGGGCGGTCCTCGCATAGCGGCGGACCTGATCCTTGCTCAGAAAGAGGTCGATAGGGGTGATCTCGTCCCCTTCTTCGATGTCTTCAAAATACCCAGTGCTCATCGCTGCATAATCCTATGGTCAATCACCGCCACCTTCTCACCTTTTTGGTTTTTCACCTCGTTGCGGATGACGATGAAGTACATGGAACCAGTACGCCCGGTTTTCTCGTAGATCTCGTGGATGGTGCTGAGCAGGGTGAGCTCGTCGCCTGGTCGCACTGGTACATAGAGCTCCAGATCACGTCCCCCGTCAAACCCGATTTTGCCAATCTGGGGAGATGTTCCGGTGTGAATTTCTTGGCCCGCAGTTTGGTGACAAAAGTCGGCGGAGCGACCAAGCCGCCGTAGGGTCCCTTTGCCGCTGCGGCTTCGTCAGTGTACAGCGGGTTCGTTTCCCCTAAGGCCGACGAGAATTCGAGGATTTCCTCCTTCGTGACCGGCGGAAAGACGGTCTCATCGAAAACCTGTCCGAGAATTGAGCGGTCAAATTCTAGAGCCATTGGTGGGTACCTCGGCAGTAATCGGAGTCTGTAGGCGTTGCAGGCGGAAGTCCACCGGGCGATACCCACCGGTGCGCAGGGCAGCCACGAGATCTTCGATGTTTTCAATATCTCGGTCAAACTCAGTGGCACAGAGACCTACGAAACTCACCAAATGAGAGTCGCTCCCTCCGAACGCGTAATAACCATAGGCTTGGACCAGCCCGGCGACCCGTTCGTTTTCACCTTTTTTGCTGCCACCGTTCAACGCCTCGACGCCGACCACGCCTTCCAGAGGCGGTTTCTTTTGATAATGCTCAATCAAACCGATGGTAGGACGGCCAGGGTGGCACGGCATGGCGATCCCACCGAGGCGCGCGACTTCCGTAATGACGGCCTGGGCGGGAAGGCGCACGTTCTTGAAGTCGAAACGTTGCAGGATGTCATCATTAACGCCGTACACGAGCATGTGACCGTAGTCGGTTTCGACCTCGGAGGCTTTGAGGATCAACAGGCCATATTTATCTTCCAACTCGCGATAGTCGCCAGCCGTGTTGAACTGTCGGTGTTCAGTCAACACGAGTCCCTCAAGCGGACGTTCATCGCGCTTGCGGGTCAGCCATTTTAAATAGGCCTCGACCGGCGCGCGGCTGTCGTCTGACGCTTCGGAGTGGAGATGGAGATCAAGAATACGTGCCATGATGTGTCCTAAATAGCCGGCACCCGGCTCGGCTTTTAGTCTGGGAGTCAGATTATGGTGCCAGAAGCGCTGTGCTCTGGCAATGAGTAAAGTTAAGATTGTGAGTTGCCAGGTTGTAATTTATTGAGGGCATCTCGAACAAGTCGCAAGAGACTATAAGCCACTAAGCTCACTGCTGGCCCTATCTCGGCAAATACTCCAGGTCCAAGGGCGACAGCAGTGCCGAGAAACGTCAAGCCCACATCTCCAATGGCTAAGGAGAGTGCTACTATCAACGTTGCTTCGGTAGCCCCCGCTGTGGCGGTTTCCGTAACCTCATGCATAGTAGTTCCTCTCGATAGCCACTACTTTCGAGCAGCAGGACCCGCACCCCCCTTACTCACCTGCCCACAGGTCTGAACAGCGGTATCGAAATCTCCGGCGTAGCGTCTTCAAACGTGACCTCTACTGGCATACCAATCTTTATGTCTTCGGGCTTGCAGTCCACAATGTTCGTCAGCATCCGCACACCCTCATCGAGCTCCACATAGGCCATGATGTAAGGCAGATTATCACGGAAGCCAGCGCTTTGGTTCTGACGGGTAACGGTGAAGGTGTACACCTTTCCCTTCCCAGTACATTTCACCCATTGCAAATCTTGGGAGAGGTCTTCTGGGCAGAACGAACGAGCATAGTAGAAGACCTTGCCACAGCTCCGGCACTTCTGCACGTACAGCTCATGACGGGCGCAGGCTTCCCAGAACGGCCTAGACTCTTCATCCACCCGCGGGATTGGTTTTTTGTACTTTTTTTCCTCGGCCATCGTTGTGCTCCATAATAAAGCGTGAAACGTAAAACGTAAAAGAGCAGCTGCTGTCTTGCCGTTACGTTTTACTCATTACGTTTTACGACCTGCCTACACTCCCAGCACCAGTGTAGCCCCGCTGTGTCTCAGCCCCAAGGTCCCACCCGTGCCGTGACAGAGGGCTAACTGACAGTCCTTCACCTGGCGTTCGCCACACTCGCCGCGCAACTGCTTCGTTGCTTCGATCACCAAGAAAATGCCTCGCATGCCTGGGTGATTGGACGACAGGCCGCCGCCATCGGTGTTGATCGGCAGTTCTCCGCCCAGCCCAATACGGCCATGTTGCACGAATGCGCCACCTTCACCTTTTTTGCAGAACCCCAAGCTTTCCAAGGTCACCATCACGGTAATAGTGAACGAGTCGTAGATCATCGCCATGTCGATGTCTTTGTGGGCAACTCCTGCTCGGGCCAAGGCTTTGGGGCCGGATTGTTTCGCCGCAGCGTTAGTCAAGTCGCGTACGCCGGCGCTGGTATGGTAACAAGTCTCAGCCGCGCCGAGGAGGTGAACTGGTTTCTTTTTCAGATCACGCGCCCGCTCAGCCGAGGTAACGACAATTGCGCCACCGCCGTCAGAGATCATGCAACAGTCTAACAAATGGAGCGGAGAGGACACGACACGCGAAGTCAGCACGTCCTCGACCATGATAGGATCACGGAACTTGGCCAGGGGGTTGAGCGAAGCATGCCGCCGTATAGTCACCGCGATCTCGGCCAGTTGCTCACTGGAGGTGCCGAACTCGTGCATGTGGCGTTGAGCCACCAGCGCGTAAGCGCCAACCGTAGTCGGGCCATAACAGCTCTCGCAGTGATCCGGCGGATCAGAGCCCCCCCCGCCACC